>CBDDRM010000142.1:0-20487 GCA_965233135.1 uncultured bacterium
GCAAGGGCGGCGACTTCTTCGGTGGTGCCCGCGCGTTTCATCGGCACCAGTTTTTCGATGACGTCCTGCGGGAATGCCTGCTGGATTACGGGAGAGGCGATGACGCCGGGGGCGATCGCGTTGACCGTGATGCCGCGCGATGCGAGCTCGAGCGACAAAGACATGGTCGCGCCGTGCAGACCTGCCTTGGCGGCGGCATAGTTGACCTGGCCGCGGTTGCCAATGACCCCGGCCACCGAGGAGACATTGATGATGCGCCCCCAGCGGGTGCGGATCATGGGCAGCAGCAGCGGGTGAGTGACGTTGTAAAAACCATTCAGCGACACATCGATGACGCGGTCCCATTGCGTCGCGCTCATGCCTGCGAGCGGCGCGTCGTCATGCACGCCGGCGTTATTGACCAGCACCTGCACCGGAGAGCGCTCATCGAGCGCGGCCAACGCCCGCGCCGTAGCCTCGCGATCGGTCACGTCGAACGCGATGGCCTGGGCCGCGAAGCCGCACGCGCGCAATTGCGCGGCCAGGGCATGGGCCTCTTCGTGCCTGCGGTTGGCGTGCACGATCACTTGCAGGCCATTGGCGGCCAGCGCGCGGCAGATGGACGATCCGATCGCCCCGCTTCCGCCGGTTACCAACGCGGTCTTCACTTCCCTCCCCCTGGCGCGTTCGAAGTTATGGAAAATGGGCGTGGCAGCCCCATTACTTTGCACCGTCGCGCAGCGCCGCATCATCGCACGCAATCATCGCTGTACCAAACACCCAAGCGGACCAGGCTGGCTCTTGTTTTCAGCCAGACCGCGCGGACCCGACAACCGCCGCGTCCCACGCGGGTGTTATGCCGAACTGCGATCGGGTTTCAATGGGCCATAGTAGAATCCGGTGATGTCATGGATGACGAGAATCGACTGATGGCCAGCGTACTTCCCGACCCGGTCAGCCCGTGCGATGTGTTCGTGCTGGGCGGGGGTCCCGGCGGATCCACCATCGCAGCACTGCTCGCGGAACGCGGCTGGAGCGTGGTCATTGCGGAAAAGGACCGTCATCCGCGATTTCATATCGGTGAATCGTTGCTGCCCCTGAACATTCCGCTGCTGGAGCGCCTCGGTGTGCTACAGGCGGTGCAACGCATCGGGATGCCGAAATATGGCGCCGAATTCAATTCGCCGCACCATCCCGATCCTGTCACCTTCGATTTCAGCGAGGCCTGGGACAACACCTATCCGTCGTCATTCGAGGTGAAACGCGCCGAATTCGACGAGATCCTGTTCCGCAATGCCGCCCGCAAAGGCGCCCACACGGCCGAGGCCTGCAAGGTAATCCGGGTGGAATTTCCCCCGGGCGAGGACGTACTCGTCGAGACGGTGTCCGCCGATGGGCCCCGCAGACAGTGGCGCGCCAGATTCTTCGTCGATGCATCGGGCCGGGACACGTTCCTGGCCAACCGCTTCGGTATCAAGCAGCGCAATGCGTCGCATCGGAGTGCCGCCATGTACGGGCATTTCACCGGCGCCCGGCGTTTGCCGGGCAAAGCCGCCGGCAACATCAGCATGTTCTGGTTCGAACATGGCTGGTTCTGGTTCATTCCGCTGCTCGACGGGACCACCAGCGTCGGCGCGGTGTGCTGGCCTTATTACATGAAATCCAGAAACACGGATCCAACCGCTTTCTTCATGCAAACCGTCGCGATGGTCCCAAAACTGGCCGAGCGCCTGCGCGATGCGACGCTGGTCCACGAAGTCACGGCGACGGGAAACTATTCCTACTGCGCGAAGCGCATGTACGGAGATCGGCACATTCTCGTCGGCGATGCCTACACATTCATCGATCCGGTGTTCTCTTCCGGGGTATTGCTGGCGATGAACAGCGCCGAGGTGGGCGCGGATGCCGTGGACGCGTACTTGCGTGATCCGCAACAGGCACCCGCCTTGCTGCGCCGCTTCGATCGCATCGTGCGCGGGGGCATGCATAGTTTTACGTGGTTCATCTACCGCATGACAAACCCGACCATTCGCCAGTTGTTCATGGCGCCGAGCAAGACCCTGGGGATGCAAGCGGCGGTGTTGTCCCTGCTCGCGGGGGACTTGTTCCGCGGCACGCCGATTCACTGGCGCCTGCGCGCATTCAAGGCCCTGTATTACCTGCTGAACCTGCGTCATCCGCTGCGCAGTTTCGCGGGCTGGAGCAATCGCAGGCGCCTGTTGCGCGAGCGATTGTCAGGAACGTCTCCATCCTGAATCCGCATCCGCACACCGTGAGCCTGCATTATGCCGGCGCCGGGGATCTGGAAGCGCTGCTGCAAACATGGCGCGGCCACGTTCTGGGCGTCGTCGCGTTCGGCGTACCCGCGGCCGCGCCAGAGGATATTCCCTTCGTTACAGTTGATATGCCGGTGCTGGGCGCCAAGGCGGCTTACGAAGTCTGGGCTACCGATGCCCCCGTAAAAGTCGCACCCGGGGGCGCCATCGCAAGCGCCAACGATGCGCAAGTTCTGTTCGGATGCATGGAGCTGCCCGACGATGATCGAACCAGTTATGCCGCCACGATTTACCAGAACTACTGCCGCATTTTCGATCATCTGGACCGACTTGGCTTTCCGAAACTGCTGCGCGTCTGGCACTATCTGCCGGACATCCATTGCAACCATCAGGAACTCGAGCGCTACCGGCAGTTTTCGGTCGGACGCCACGACGCCTTTGTCGCCAGGGGCCGTATGATCAGCGCCGATGCCCCGGCCGCCAGTGCAGTGGGCAAAGGATCGGGCAATACGATCATTTGTTTCCTCGCCGCCGCACGTGCCGGTACGCCCATCGAAAATCCGTGCCAGATCAGCGCTTATGCCTACCCGCAGCAGTATGGTCCGCGCGCACCGACTTTTTCACGCGCCCTGTTGCGCAACGCGCAACTCTACGTGTCGGGCACCGCGGCTATTCTGGGCCACGCAAGCCAGCATGAAGGCGACGTAGAAGCCCAGACCGACCTGACCATCGGCAACCTGCGCGCCGTCATGCAGCAGGCGCGAGGAGTCGGCTCGCCCGATGCGGCCTGCGGCCATACGGACCTGTCGTTCAAAATCTATGTGCGCAAACCCGAGTATCGCGCTCTGGCGCAGGCGAAACTGGGGCAGGCCTTCGGCGATCGCGCCTCGACGCTGTTTCTGCAAGCCGATATTTGCCGGCGCGAGCTGCTGCTGGAAATCGAAGCGTTCTGCGCGGCAGGTGCGCCAGCGGCATGATACGCCACGCCGGGCGGTCGATACGCCACGCCGTCGCGGGCATTGCCGCGATCATCGCGACCTGTGTCCTGTCCGCGGCGCGCGCCGAGCAACTGCCCCTGTGGGAAGCGGGCCTGGGCGCCACCGTGCTCGACTTCCCGCATTATCGCGGCTCCGACGAGCGGCAAACCTGGATTTTGCCGCTGCCTTACCTGATTTACCGGGGCGAGTTCCTCAAGGCCGACCGCGGCAGCGTCCGCGGAGAGTTCTACCGGGGCGAGCGAGTCGAGGTGGATATCAGTGTGAACGGCGCCATTCCGGTGGATAGCGAGGACAACTCCGCGCGCCGGGGCATGTCCAACCTCGACCCTACGCTCGAAATCGGGCCCAATCTGACGATCAAACTGCTGCGTTCCGAGACCATGCGTGTAAACCTGCGCTTTCCGCTGCGCGCTGTGCTGGCGACCGATTTTTCGAACCTGCGCGACCAGGGATGGGTATTTCAGCCGCAACTCAACGTGGATTTCCACGACCGGTTTCCTGGCCCAGGCTGGAATCTTGGTTTTGGCGCCGGACCGCTGTTCGGCAACCAGCGTTTTCACGCGTATTACTACAGCGTCGCGCCCCAGTTTGCGACCCCGTTGCGCCCCGCGTACGAGGCTGACGCCGGCTATGGCGGCCTGCAGTTCATCGGGACCTTGAGCAAACGCTTTGCCGATTACTGGGTCGGCGGCTTTGTGCGGGCCGAAAGCCTTTCGGATGCCGTCTATGCCGACAGCCCGCTGGTCCGGCAGAAACATGCCGTGGCGGCCGGCATCGCATTCGCCTGGGTATTCGGACGCTCGAAGACAATGGTCGAGACCGAACCATGAACGACCGACATTCGCCGAAGATCGGTGAAGCGGCCTCTGCGCGGACAAGCAGCCCGGAGCGACGGGGCTGGCTGCCAGGGCCGCTGCGCCTGGCCTACGAATACCTCGTGTTTTATCTCGGCTATCTGTATTTCGGCGTCGGCTGCGCCCTGTGTTCGCTGTTCTGCGCAGTCATGCACCCGCTGCTTCCCGCACATATCGGCACGCGACTCGGGCGCTGGGTGACAGGATCGCATTTTCGCGGCTTCCTCGCATTCCTCAAGGCGAGCCAACTGGTCCGCCTGGATCTTGCCGCGCTCGATACATTGCGCGACCAACCCACGTTGATTCTCGCGCCGAATCATCCGAGCCTGCTGGACGCCGTGCTGGTCATTTCACGCCTGCCGCAGGCCGCGTGCATCATGAAGGCGCAGATCTGGGACAACGTTTTTCTGGGCGGCGGGGCGCGCCTGTCGGGGTATATTCGCAACGACTCCCCGGTGAATCTCGTGCGCCAGTCCACCCGGGAACTGCGCGCGGGTCACCAGTTGCTGGTGTTTCCCGAGGGAACCCGCACACGCGAGGGCCCGATCAACGCCTTCCGGGGCGGCTTCGCGCTGATGGCCAAAAAAGCCGGCGCGGAAGTGCAAACGATTTTCATCGAAACCGAAAGCAATTTCCTCAGCAAAGGCTGGCCGTTGCTGAGGAAACCGCAGTTTCCGCTGGTATATCGCGCACGCCTTGGCAAGCGTTTCCGCGTGACGGGCGAAGTCCAGGCATTCGTGTCGGAACTCGAGGATTACTACCGGCAGGAGCTTCGCACTCCCGCGCCGCCACCCCCGCCGACGGCGGCACCGGCTCCCCAGCCTGTCGCGCCGCGAGCGTTGTCCTAGTCGTAACGTATTAAACTACCGGCTGACCTTGTACGAGGTCCGCCGAAAAGAAAACCAACAACACGTTCCCATGCCTGAGCATTCCCATACGCATCTGGTGTTGATTCCCAGCTATAACACCGGAGAGAAGGTGTTCGAAACCACGCGCACCGCACGCAGCCTGTGGGATCCCGTCTGGGTCGTTGTCGATGGCAGCACCGATGGTACCGCGCAAGGCCTGCAGCAAATGGCCGCTGCCGACCCCGGGTTGCGCGTGTTCGTGCTGCCGGAGAATCAAGGCAAGGGCGCGGCGGTTCTGCACGGTCTGCGCGAGGCGGTTGCGAACGGATACACGCACGTGCTGACGCTGGATTCCGACGGCCAGCATCCTGCGGAGCGCATTCCGGATTTCATGCAGGCGTCCATCGGCCAACCCGACGCTCTCATTCTGGGACGACCGGTGTTCGACGAAAGTGCGCCACGCCTGCGCGTGAGGGGGCGGCGCATCTCGAACTGGTTCGCCAACCTGGAAACGCTCTGGGAAGGCATCGGCGATTCGCTGTTCGGATTTCGCGTCTATCCGGCCCGGCCACTGTTGCAGATCATGGAGGCCAGGCCGTGGATGAGGCGCTTCGACTTCGATGTGGAAGCGGCCGTGCGGCTCGTCTGGAGCGGCACTCGGCCCGTCAACCTGCCGGCGGCCGTGCGTTATTTTCGGCCCGAAGAAGGCGGGGTATCGCACTTCAATTATGTGCGCGACAACTTGCTGCTCTCAGGCATGCACCTGCGCCTGGCAGCCGGATTCGTGTTGCGGCTGCCCTTGTTGCTCGCGCGCAAGTTCCGCTCGCGGGCGCTCGTCAATTGAGCCCCCGCACGTTCTCATCTGCTCCGATGCATCTGCCATCCGCTGTCGCGCGGCGCGTTCGCGGCCTCGCGGCCTGCGCGCTACCACATCCATGAGCCGCAGCTGGCTGGATCAGCGCGAACGCGGCAGCCTTCTCGGAATGCGAGTGCTCGTGGGCATTGCGTTTTTCCTCGGGCGGCCGATCGCCCGCCTGTTGCTCTATCCGATCTGTGCGTATTTTCTGCTGTTCTCGGTGGCCTCACGCCGCAGTTCCCGCAAGTACCTGGCCCGCGCGCTTGGCCGCCAACCGCTGCTCGCGGACGTATTCCGCCACTATCTCGCCTTCGCCACGGTGGCACTCGACCGCTTTTTCCTGCTCAAGGATCGGCACGAATTGTTCGAGATTCGCATTCACGGCGAAGCCATATTGCAGGAACTGCTCGCTCGCGGACAGGGTTGTCTGCTGCTGGGCGCGCACATGGGGAGCTTCGAGGTGCTGCGGCTTGCGGGCACGGCGCACAGGCTGGAAGTATCGATGGTGATGTACGAAGACAACGCGCGCATGGTCAATACCGTGGTCAAGGCGGTCAATCCCGCGGTGCCCGAACGCATCATTGCACTGGGACGCTTCGATTCCATGTTCCAGGTCCACGAACGTCTGCAGCGCAATGCCTGGGTCGGCATCCTGGGCGATCGGGTGTTGCCAGGCGGCGAACAACTGCAAATGCCCTTTCTCGGCGAGGAGGCCTTGTTTCCGACTTCGCCCTACCGCATGGCGCTGATGCTGCGCCGTCCGATCGTGTTCATGACCGGGCTGTACCGCGGCGCTAACCGATACGATCTGCATTTCGAAAAACTGCTCGATCCCGACACCGTGACGCGGCCGCAACGCGCAGCGGCCGTCGCGGCGGCCATGCAGCGGTATGTGCGCCGCCTGGAACACTATTGCCGTGCGGCGCCGTACAACTGGTTCAACTTCTACGATTTCTGGAACAAGGGTCAGCCGCCTGCCGCCGCTTCGCAGCGCGACGCCGAAACCGGCCGCGGGCATGCGCAATTCGAGCAGCCGCTTGCCCGACCACCCCTGTCCGACCGATAGCGCACGCGAACCGGCGCACGCACGCCAGATGCCCATCATCTCACCACGCAGCGGAAAGGACGAGCGCGCCGCGCTGCTGCCGGCTGTGCTGCTGCCGCTGTTCGATGCCCGGTTCATCGACTCGTTCGATCTGTGCGAAACCTACGTTGCCAGAACCGCGCTCGCCACGCTGCGTTCCACCGGCCTGGAAGAAGCCTGTAGCGAGCCAGCCACCGTTGCGCAGGCGATCGATCGCGCAGGACTTCGCGCTGACATCGCACGTGTACCGGCGGGCTGGCTGCTCGAAACGCTGGCCGCGTGCGGCTGGGTGACCAGGCGGGACGGCACCGATGGCAACCGGCTGTATCAGGCGGCCTGTCCGCCGTTGCTGCCCGATCCCGCGGAAATACGCGCCGCGCAGGAAGTCCTCGATGCGCGCTGCATGCCCAGCTATGACATCGTTGCGCTTGCGGCCATGCAGTATCCGGCGGTATTGCGCGGACAGATCACGGGGGACCAGGCCTTGTTCGGGCCGGAGGGACTGGTCGCGTGGGTGAAATACTTTTCCAACGCCAACCCGCTCTACGGCATCAGCAACGCGGTCGGCGCTCTGGCGTGCGCACAGGCGCTTGAGGGCAAAGCCGCTTCCATTCTGGAGATCGGCGGCGGCCTGGGCAGCGGCGCTGATGCGCTGATCGAACGCCTGGCCTGCGTCGCCGGTGCGCCTGGCGTGAGGGCGTATGACTTCACGGAGATCTCCCCGCTTTTCATGAAACGCGCGCAGCGCACGCTGGCCGCCCGCCGCGAGCTGTGCCCATTCACTTTTTCCGCGCTGGATATCGATCAACCGTTCGAGCGCCAGGGCGTCGTGCGCGGCGCGCACGACCTGGTCTACGGCGTGAATGTACTGCATGTGGCGCGTGACTTAGCGTTCACGCTCGGTCAAATCCGCAACGCGTTGACGCCCGCGGGCGTGCTGGTGATATCCGAATGCGTGCGGCCGACGGCCGGCAAACCGCTGCACATTGAATTCGTTTTCAATCTGCTGGATTCTTTCCGCAATCCGGTGCTGGTCCCCGACTGGCGGCCCAACGGCGGATTTCTGACACCGGAACAGTGGCACGCCGCCCTGCAGGCCAATGGCTTTTGCGACGTTCGCGTGTTTCCGGATATTGCCGGGCTGCGCGGCGCCTACCCCGATTTTTCCGTCGCGGCGATCATCGCCCGCAGCACGTGAAAGCGCGCATCGCGGTCCCACTGCGCGCCGCCTACTTCGAGGGGCATTTTCCCGGGCGTCCCATCCTGCCCGGCGTGGTTGAATTGCTGCTGGTGTCGCAGGCACTGTCGGGTGCGGCCAACCGGCCGATGCCGCTGCGCGGAATCAGATTTGCGCGCCTGCGCCAGCTCGTACTACCCGGTGATGAGCTGCAAGCGGATGCGCGCGATCTGCCGGACGGCTCGCTGCGCGTGGCGATCACCCGACGGGACATGGTCGTGGCCAACGCCGAACTGCTGCCGGGCCGTCCCGCGCACCCGGCGCCGGCGGCGCGCTCGCCTGACGTGCACCACGACGCGCCGCAGACCCCGCCGCTCGACGCGCTGTTGCCGCATCGGCCGCCCATGCGTTTCGTGACATCGATCATCGGCGAAACACCAGATGGACTCGACTGCACGGCACGCGTGCCCGCGGAGTGCGGCCTCGCGCACGACGGCCAGGTGCCGCTGCTCGCAGGCGTTGAAGCCGCCGCGCAAAGCGCCGCGGCCTGGGAGGCAGTGCGCCGCTGGCGCGAAGGTAATCCCGCGGCACCGCGCGTGGGTTACCTGGTGGCGCTACGCGATGTGGAGTTTTTCGGCGAACATCTCGCACTCGGAGAACAGTTCTACGCCAGCGTGCGGCTCGAAGACGCGGCGCCGCCGCTGACCCATTACCGCTTTGAAGTCGTTCAGGCTGGCACGCCGTTGGCGCGCGGCGTGATCGCCACCTTCCTGGCGGCGCAGACAACGTAAGTTTTTAACGCGCGGTTGCGCGCTCCGAAGAAAACGGCGAATTGTTTTGCGCCGCACGAGGCAAATCGATCGTGAACACGCAGCCCTTGCCCGGTATATCCCGCACGCGCAGCCAGCCGTGATTCAGTTCGACGCTCTGACGCGCGATCGTAAGGCCAAGTCCGATACCCCTGGTATCCGCGTTGCCTTGCGTAAAGGGCAGAAACAGGTCCTCCGGATTCGCGATCTTGAGCCCCCCGCAATGGTCCTCGACCTCGATCAGCACACGCTCATCGATCACGCGGGCGCTCAACCGGACTTCGCTGCCCCCGCGGGTGAATTTGAAGGCATTTTGCAACAGGTTGTTTACGGCCGAGGAAATTTGATCGTGATCGGCGTTCACGGTCAGTCCTGGTTCATTCGATTCCACGCTCAACATGCATCCGTGGTGTTTCGCCTCGAGTGACGCCGAGACCTTGATTTCGGCGAGAAACTCGCCAATGGAAATCGGACGGTCGAGCGCGACCATGCCCGCTTTCATGCGTACCTCGGCGAGAGAGCGATCCACCAGCGTACGTAGCCCGACCAGCGCCCGATCCACCACCGCGCCGGTCGAACCAAGCGCCCCGATGTTGCCGCTCTTGACGGCGGAGAATGCCAGGGTGGCCGTATGGATGAGGTTGCGCATTTCGTGGGCGAGAGCGCCCAACCGTTCATTCACGTTGGTGGCTTGCCGGTCTGCAATCAAGGTATCGCGTTGATACATGAATTCCGTTACGGCGCCGGCGATTGCATTGTCCAGGCAACGGTTGAGGGTTCTGAATTCATCTATTTCGAAAGGTTCGCCGCGATCATAGGCCAGGTCCGCAATGGCCTGGCACAAATCGCCGTAGGCATGAACCACCTGGTCCACCGTGAATCCGTCGTCGAGCAACTCGGCCCCGTGCACAGTGGCCGAGGTATCGATCTCGGAAGCATTATCCGAGTGAGGCGTGACGCCGCCCGCCGGCCCGGAAATCCTGCGACTGAGCCCCGGGTTGCTGGTTTGTTCGACTTGAAGCGTTTTGATGAGCTGCGCCAGGAAAATGGGTATGCCATGCCCCAACGCCTCGTCCGTGAGCCGTGGCGTCGGCCGCTGCGCCGCCTTGAATCGACATCGGTCGATCAGGTTCTGGCGATTATTGAACAGGAATTCGTGCAACATGCAGCCGAAGATACACCCCTACGCCGGATTGTTACGTGCGGTTCCGAACATATGGGCCGAAAAAAAAGGCAGCATTCGTGCGCTTGGCGACCGGCGTGGTTGCAACGGCCATCAGTTTGGCGCCCCATGCCCCTGATCCGGGCTCACGGTAAGAATCGCGGCAAACACCAGGCTGAGCAACGCGCCGATGGCTACGGTGGAACCGATGGCGCCCAGCACCGGCGTGCTGGCAAAACCCAATACCCCGAAACCGGCCACGGTGGACAGATTGCAGAACAGGATGGACGTTGCAGTACGCTGCGGATCGGAGGCGCCGGGGCTGCCGCGTTCGAAAAACAGGGTGTAATTCGAGCCAACGCCGACGACCAGCAGGAGTGCAACCAGATGAAAAATATTCAGACGCACCCCGCTTAAGATCAGCAATGCCGCAGTCACGAGCACCGCGGCGGCAAGCGGTGCCAGCACGTCGCCAGCCCTGCGTACCGAGCGCAGCGCAACCACCAGCAGCACGGCGATGGCGGCCGCGCCCAGCAGCGCATAGCCCACCGCGCGCGAGCGATAGCCTCGATAAAGCGAATCGAGCTCGTGTTTCATGTCGAGCAGCATGAGCTGCGCGTCGGCGGGCTGCGCCAGTGCGGCCTGCACGCGCTTCGCATCGGTGACTCCCCGAAGCGGCAGCATGGCGAACCAGCCGCCTTCGCGTTGCGCGAGCAAGGATTGCAGTTTCAGGCCCAGCCCGGTGCCGGCCAGGTCCTGCGCGGTCACGGGCGCTGCGTGCCTGGCTGCTTGCGCGTCGGCGAGAAACGGTGCGAAGGTTCCCGCCCTGAATGGCAAGCCGCGCGCCGCCGCCGCCAGATTGCGTGACAGCACCGCGGGATCTGGAATCGCCGCTTGCCGCGCACGCTGCGCGCCGATGCTGGGCAAATAAAATGCGGGTGAGTCGAAGCCGGCGATGGCGCCCCCGGCTTGCAGGGACTCGAGCGTTGCGCCCGTGTTCTCCGCGATTTCCAGGACCTGCTGTTCGGACCTGCCGCGGATGACGATCAGCGGCCCGATACCGGGTGCGCCCAGATCCTCGCGCATTTGCTGGTCGAGCCGTTTCAGCGATTCGGGCACCGGGCTAAGACTCGACAACTCATCGTCCCAGACCTTGTCGCCACGCACGGCGAGCACCGCCAGCGCGGCGATGACCAGCGCCAGCATCGGCACGCGCAAGCGATGCGCGTGAGCCAGCACCCGCACGAGCGGCGGGCCGAATACCGCGGCGGTGTTGACCTGATAGCCCGAGGACACCAGTTCGGGAAGCACCCAGCGCGTGACCAGCACGGCCACGATCAACCCGGCCATCGAGAACAGCCCGAGCTGGGAAAGCCCCGGAAAACCCGACAACAACATGGCGCTGAAGCCGATCACAGAGGTCAGCATGCCCAGGCGCAACGTGGGCCAGATGCGCTGCAAGGTGGTCTTCGGCGTACTGCCCGGCGCGGTATTGGTGAAAAGATAAATCGCGTAGTCCACCGCCTCGCCGATCAACGTGGCACCGAACCCCAGTGTGACGCCATGCACGGAACCGAAGGTAAGGCTGACCGCCGCAATACCCGCCAGCGCACCGCTTGCTACCGGCACCAGCGTCAGCCCCAGCACCCGCACCGATCGATAGACGAACAGCAGGATGGAACTGACGAGCAGCATTCCGATCAGCGAGAAACGCACTGCGTCACGCTTGATGCCGGCGCGGCTTTGCACCGCGAATATACCGGGCCCGGTGACAACCACTGCCGCGCCTTGCACATTGTGTTCGGCCACCATCGCGCGGAACGCGGCATCGATGGCTGCCAGCGCCCTTTCCTGCGCATCGATATCGAACCCGGGAGCGCGGGTTTGCGCGATCATCAGTGCGCGTTTGCCGTCGGCAGAGAACCAGAGACCATCGCGCGTCTCGGGACCGCCGGCTTGAGCCTGCAGCCGCTCGATCAACACCAGCATCTCTCCGGTCGGGTCGCGCGGCAACAAATCGCCCACGAGCATGCTGGTCGGCGAACTGAGCAGTTCAAGCTGGCGCTCGAGCCCGCGGCGCAGCGCCTCTGCGGTGAAACGTTCCGCCGTTATCTCGGCACTGAGCACATAACGGTTGTCGAACAGAAACGCGCCGTCCGCGCGCAGGCTGTCGTGCGCGCCATTGTCGACGTAGGCGAACTGAGCGTCTTGTTGCAGGCGTTGGGAGAGCGACCGGCTCAGCGTAGCCGCGCTATCCGGCTCGCGCGCGTCGATGCCGATCAGGATCAACCGCGACACCACGCCTTCGCGCAATTCATCGACCAGGAAGCGTTGCGTGGGGGTGGGTGAGCTTGGCAGAAATGCCGCGAGATCCGCACTGTACTGCGAGCGCGCTACGATGATCGCGCACGCCAGAACGAAACCGATCCAGATGCCGACGCGCAGGCGCGCCGGCGCGCTCACGGCACCTCCTCGTAAATCTGCATGACCGAGCGATCGCCGCGTGCTTCCTGCACTTCGATGCGCTCGACGCGCCCCTGGCTGCCGTCGATGCGGATCAGGGTAATGACCTGCGTCATGCGCCGCTCACGCGGCACGAGAAACAACCGCCATCTGGCCGGCACGCCGTCGAGTTCAACACGATAGAAACGCTCGAGCGCCTTGAGGTCGCCGCCCAGGGTCGCGCGGATGCTTTCGATGAACCCCCATAACACCGGATAGTCCTGCAGCTTCAGCTCACGCCGCTCATTGCGCGACGGATTGGTCAGCGTGATGCGATCGCCTTTGAGCACCAGAATTTCCGGTTTGGGTTTGAGCGTGCGTTTTTCGAGGTTTCCGGGCCGTGAGTAGGTCAGCGTGCCGGAAAGTTCCAATGGCGATTCGAGCACCTTGAGATATTTGCGTTCGACGAATCGCGCATGCGAGCGCTCCACCGACGCGAGCGAGCGCATGAGTTCGCCGATGTCCCATTGGCCGGCGCCAAACGCCGGAGGAGCGACACCCGCAAGCGCCAGGCAAAGCATTGCGACACAACGGCGGATCATGCGCATGGGACACTCCTGCAGAAGAAAATGCGAGGGCGGATCAAGCGGCGTCACCGCGCTGCTGTTTCGTCGCGCAGGCTCGCGCCAGCTGCAGCAGGCTTTCGCGCGGCAGCTTGCCGGTGGCGTTGCGTGGCAAGGATTGCACGAGATACAGCGGGCGCGGCAGGAACACCGGGTCCACGCGTTCGCGCAACGCATGCAGAACAGCTTCCCGCGTCGCGCCGGGGGCCACGACAAACGCCATGAGGCGTGTTACGCGGTCGGGGTTTTCATCCGGCATGAAGAACACGCCGTCGCGCACCGCCGCGATGTCGTTGAGCTGGTGATTCAGATGCGCGAGGGACGTGCGTTTGCCTGCGATGTTGACCAGATCGGCATCCCGCCCGTGCAGGATGAAGCGGCCTTCGCCCGCGGGTTCGATCACATCGCTGAACGCGGCGTCGATCTCGACGTGCCCGCCTGCAACGGTGTAGGCAGTGCCTTCCCGGCGCAACTGCACGTTGTCCAGGCATTGCCAGGCTGGCCCTTCCACCGTCCTGCGTGTGGCGACCATGCCCGCTTCGGTGAACCCATAGACTTCGTGCAGCGGCGCCGCAAAGCGGGCTTCGGCTTGCGCGGCCATGTGCGCCGAGAGCGGCGCCGTGGCGCAGACAATAAGCCGCAAGCCGGGCAATGTGACGCCTTCATCGAGCAGCGCGCGCAAATGCACCGGTGTAGTGACCAGTACACGCTCGCCCGGGATCTGCGCCAGGGCCGCGGCAACGTCCGCAGGATAAAACGGGCGACCGGCGTGCAATGCCATTGCCCCTCGCAAGGCCAGCAGCACTGTCGATTCGAGGCCGTACATGTGCTGCGCGGGCACCGTGCCCACGAGTCCCGCGCGCTCGCCCGCCAGCAGCGCGAAGCGCGCGGCCTCGGCGGTGGCGCCGCGCGCGAGGGCGCCCCAGGATTTACGGTGCGGCGATGGCGCTCCGGTGGAGCCGGAGGTAAAAGCAATGGCAGCAAGTTGATCTGCGTCGAATGCAGGCACGTCAAAGCGGGCCGACGACGCCGCGACCGCGGGCTCGTCGGTGCTCGACACCTGGTGCAGTACGCAGGTTGCCTGCGGCGCATCGGTCAGAGCATACAGATCGGGATACATCTTGCGCAGCTTGCCCAGCATGTCCGGCGTCTGGTTCGGTGGCAGCAGGCTGACCTGCTCACGCATCAACGCCGCAACCAAACCAATGCTGAAACGGTAGCGGTCGACACACAGGTTGACCAGATGCTTGCACGCGGGCAATCGCTGCGCGAGCCGCCCGGCATCGGCCACGAATTGCGCGGCAGTAACCGGCTGCGCGCCACGGTAGGCCACTACGGCGGACGCAACCTGATGGCTCAATGCCGCGATACCCGCCATGGGCTCTAGCGCCCGGCCGTGGGCCGGTGGAAATCGAAGTTACGAAACGCGCTGACGACGGTTGCAATCGTGGCGTGGGCAAAATTCGGGTAGCGCCACCGCCGCCAGGCATACTCCGCCAGATACATGCCGGCAACCAGCGGCAGGTTCAACAGACTGTTGAAGGCCGACCAGACCGGCAGCGGCGCGAAGGCAAACAGGATCAACGACGTCGCCGCCATGGCCGCGAAAAAAATGCACCAGGCCCAGGTTACGCGCCGGGTATAGCGCGCGATTTCGGGGGGCAGTTCGCCGTGTACCTGCAAGGCCAGCAGGGTGACCAGGGGCTGGCGCGGTGCCAGCAGCGTACGCCCGAACAGCCATAGCAGGATCAGGTAGACCGTCAGGTAAGGCAGCGGATAGAGCAATGCCGGATTGGCACCCGAGGCAGGCCATGCCAGGAACCCCACGACGCCGGCCATGGTCAATAGAGTCAGCAGCAGGAGGCCGCGGCGGGTGCGCGCCAGAACGCATGCGCCCAGCAGCACGAGGGGTGCTGCCATAAGCGCCCCGCCCCAGCCGCCGTTGGGCTGCGCGGCGATCAGGCGGTATACCAGCCATTGATAGGCGATAACCCCGGCGGCGATCAGTGCCGCTTTGACCCAAACTGTCTGCAATGCACGACTAATTCGTTCGATTTTGCTGGACATGCTCGTTCAGGTTGCGCAGCGAGCTGAAAGTCTTGACGTTGTCGCTGTCGTCCGAGCGCAACTGAAAGCCGTATTTCTTGGATACCGCTAGCGCTATTTCGAGAATATCGATGGAATCTAGTCCGAGTCCCTCGCGATAAAGCGGCGCCGCCGGCTCGATCTCTTCTGGTTGGATTTCCAGATTGAGCGCGGCTACGATGAGTTCTGCCAGTTCGCGCTCCTGCGCGGTCATTGATTCGACGTTGTTCATTGCGACTTTTTGGACCTTTATTCTCGTCCGGCGTTTCCGGACGGCCGGATTATAACCCCTCACCCCGATTCGCTGATCCGGGACACAGGATCCCGCCGTTTCGCCCGAAAAGCCGGTTGACGCCACAGACAGGCGAAACGTACCCTCAACCGGAGCGCAGCATCCCTGAAGCCGACGGCGCGGCAGAATATCGACACAGGAACCCATCGAGTGCAACCGCTTTCATTCAGTCGCTACACCGTTGCCAACAGCGCTGGCGTCGGACTCGACGCGATGGCACGGGCGCTGGAAGATATGCGTTCGGGACTGGCGCCTTGCGCATTCGAGACCGTCGCGCTGGAAACGTTCGTCGGCCAGATCGACGATGCGTTGCTCGCCCCGGTACGCAGCGACCTCGCGCAGTTCGAGTGCCGTAATAACCGCATCGCGCAGTTGTGCCTGCGCCAGGACGGCTTTGAGGAAGCCGTTATCGCCGCCCGCGACAAATACGGCCCTGCGCGCATCGGGGTGTTCATGGGCACGAGCACCTCTGCGATCCTGGAAACAGAACTGGCCTACCGGCAACGCGAAAGCCAGGGCGCGCTGCCGCGCGACCTGCGCTATGGCACCACGCACAATACTTATTCGGTAGCGTGGTTCGTGCAGTCTTATCTGGGCCTGACCGGCCCCGCGATGGCCATATCGACCGCGTGTTCGTCGAGCGCCAAGGTATTCGGTAATGCGGTACGCATGATCGGCGCCGGTTTTTGCGACGCGGCGGTGGTGGGCGGGGTGGACAGTCTGTGTCTGACGACGCTTTATGGATTCAACTCTCTGGGATTACTGTCCAGGTTCGCCTGCCGTCCGTTCGATGCCTTGCGTGATGGCATTTCCATCGGCGAAGGCGCCGCCACGGTGCTGCTGGAGAAGATCCAACCGGGGCAGCCCACCGATTCGATTGCGCTGCTTGGTGTCGGAGAAAGCAGCGATGCCTACCACATGTCGACGCCGCATCCCGAGGGATTGGGCGCGCGCATGGCCATGGAGCAGGCGTTGCGCAGTTCCGGTCTTGGCCCCGGCGAGGTCGATTACATAAATTTGCATGGCACCGCCACGCGAACCAACGATGCGACGGAAGACAAGGCCGTGTGCGCCGTCTTCGGCCGCGACACGCCGTGCAGCTCGACCAAAGGATGGACCGGACATACCCTGGGCGCGTGCGGCGCGATCGAAGCGGTCATCTGCGCGCTCGCAATCGAGCGCAGTTTTACGCCGGGGAGCGTGAACACCCAAAGCATCGATCCGACCGTGCAGATCGCCTACCAGCTCTCCAACCGGCAGCAGCGCGTTACGCGTGCCATGAGCAATGCATTCGGTTTCGGTGGTACCAACTGCAGCCTTCTGCTGGGACGACAACAGCCGTGAAATTTTATGTCGACAGCGCCGCGGTGCTGGCGCCCGGCTTGAATGGCTGGACTGCAAGCCGCGCCATTCTTGCCGGACGGCAAGCCTATGAGCCGGCGCCCCTGGCGCCGCCTGTCCCGGACCTGCTGCCAGCGGTCGAGCGCAGACGCACCGGCACGATGGTCAAACTGGCGCTCGCGGCGGGCAGCGAAGCCCTGCGCGGGGCCGGCAAGGCAGCCGACTCGGTCGCGACTGTGTTCGCATCCTCCGGCGGCGACGGCGATGTCATCAACGATATCTGCATAACGCTGGCAGGCTCCGACCGGCAGGTATCGCCCACCCGCTTTCACAACTCCGTGCACAACGCGCCGTCGGGTTATTGGAGCATCGCCGCCCATTCGCACCACCCCTCGACCAGCCTGTGCGGATACGATTGGAGCTTCGCCATCGGATTGCTCGAGGCGGCAGCGCAACTGCAGGTCGACCGGCCGGAGGTGCTGCTGATCGCCTGCGATTCGCCCTACCCGGAGCCCCTTGCAGGCATTCGCCGCCTGACCGAGCCTTTCGGCTGCGCGCTGCTGCTCACCCGCGAACGCACACAGCGCACCCTCGGGGAGTTCGAGCTCGCTCTGGATGCGCAGCCTCAGGCAGCGTCCTCGATGGCCAACGCGTCGCTCGAGCGCCTGCGCTGCGGCAATCCGAGCGCGCGGGCATTGCCGTTGCTCGCGGCCTTGGCGGGCGCGCAGCCGGATGTGGTCACGCTGGAGCGCGGCGCAGGCCAGACGCTGCACGTGCGGGTTCGCGACATCGCTCCGCCTGCGCCCGGCGAATAAAAAAACGCCCGCAAAGGCGGGCGCTTGTGTTCATTTGGCTTTTGCTCAGCGTGCAGCGCGCAATGCCTCGATGCGCTCCTCGAGCGGCGGGTGCGACATGAACAGACGGGCCAAACCGCCGGCGCGCCCGCCGGAAATTCCGAACGCGCGCATCTGCGCCGGCAGCTGAGGAGGCTCGTGCATCTGCTTGAGCCGTTGCAGCGCGGCGATCATTTTTTCGCGCCCGGCCAGGGCTGCCCCACCGGCATCCGCCCGAAACTCGCGCCGCCGGCTGAACCACATGACGATGGTGCTCGCCAGAATGCCGAGCACGAGCTCGGCAATGATCGACGTGATCCAGAATGCAGGCCCGTTGCCGCGTTCGGTCTTGAACACTACTTTGTCGACGATGTTACCAATGATGCGTGACAGGAAAATCACGAACGTGTTGACCACGCCCTGGATCAGCGCGAGCGTGACCATGTCGCCGTTGGCAATGTGACTGATCTCGTGACCAAGCACGGCGTCTGCTTCGTCGCGCGTCATGTTCCGAAGCAATCCGGTGCTCACGGCCACCAGCGCACTGTTTCGGTTCATGCCCGTGGCAAACGCGTTGATGTCATGGGCGTCGTAGATCGCCACGTCGGGCATTCCGATGCCGGCTTGCTGGGCGTGCCGGCGCACGGTCTCCACCAGCCACTGCTCGCCGGCGTCACGCGGCTGCTCGATGACCTTCGCCCCGGTCATGAACTTGGCCGACCATTTGGACATCGCCAGCGAAATCAGCGAGCCACCGAAGCCGATGACCGCGGCGAATACCAGCAGCGCGGACAGATTCAGGCCTCCGCCGGATTGCGCAAGCATGCGATCGACGCCCAGCAGGCGCATCGTGATATTGAGCACGAACAGCACCGCCAGGTTGGTAATCACGAACAGCACAATGCGTTTGAACATGTAAGACTCTCCGTTATGAACAAATGCGTCGTCGGGACGCCCCCGTATCAATTGGCTGCGGCCAGCGCCTCGAGTTCGGCGGATAGCGCCAGCCATCTTTCTTCGGCCACCTGCAGTTTCCTGGCGATCTGCGCCTGCTCCAGCAGGCAGCGCTTCAAATCATCCTTCCTGGATTCGTCGTACATATCTGGGGCCGCCATGAGTTTTTCAAGACGCAGCCGTTCCGCGCCCAGCGCCTGAATTTCCTTTTCTGCCGTGCCGATGCGCGCTTCCAGCGGCTTGCGCTGCGCAAAACGGCGATTGCGCTCCTCGGCTTCGAGCCGTTTTTGCTCCTTGCGGCTTAGCGCAGGTCCGGCATCCGCCGCAGCGGCCTGTTCCTTCATGCGCAAGCGCTTCGCGTAGTCTTCGAGGTCGCCGTCGAACGTCTGCACGCGACCCTCATCGACCAGCCACAGTTCATCCGCCGTGGCGCGCAGCAGGCTGCGGTCGTGCGAAACGAGCACCAGCGCGCCTTCGTAGTCCTGCAAGCCGAGCGTCAGCGCGTGACGCATCTCGAGGTCCAGGTGGTTGGTAGGCTCGTCGAGCAACAGCAGATTGGGGCGCTGCCAGACGATCAAGGCCAGGGCGAGACGCGACTTCTCACCGCCGGACATCGGACCGATGGGTTCGGTGGCTTGATCGCCATGAAAGTTGAAGCCGCCAATGAAGTCGCGCAACTCCTGCTCGCGCGTCTTCGGCGACAGGCGCAGCAGATGCCATAGCGCGCTGTGCTCGGGACGCAGTTGCTCGAGCTGGTGCTGGGCAAAGTAGCCGATCTGCAGCGCCTTGCCTTCGGTGCGTTCGCCCGAGAGCGGCGCCAGCACCCCGGCAAGCAGTTTCATCATCGTCGACTTGCCTGCGCCATTGCGGCCGAGCAATCCAAGGCGCGTGCCAGGGCGCAATGTCATGCGGATATCGCGCAGCACCGGCACGTCGCCGTAGCCGGCGACCACGCCATCTAGGTCGAGCATCGGGTCGGATTGCGTGGCGGGCTTGCGGAACGCGAATTCGAAGGGCGTGTCGACGTGCGCGGCGGCGATCTTCTCCATGCGGGCGAGGGCCTTGATGCGGCTTTGCGCCTGGCGCGCCTTGGTGGCCTGCGCCTTGAAACGATCGACGAAGGATTGCAGGTGCGCAATTTCACGCTGCTGCTTGACGAACGTCGCCTGCTGCTGCGCGAGCTGCGCGGCGCGCTGGGCTTCGAACGCGGAATAATTGCCGGCGTACAGCCGTAGGCGCTGGGCTTCGATATGGCATATCGCATTGGCGACCGTGTCGAGAAATTCGCGGTCGTGCGAAATCATCAGCAGCGTGCCCGGATAGCCCGAAAGCCACTGCTCGAGCCACACGATCGCATCGAGGTCCAGGTGATTGGTCGGTTCATCGAGCAGCAACAGATCCGAGCGGCACATGAGCGCGCGCGCGAGATTGAGCCGCACGCGCCAGCCGCCCGAAAATTCGGCCACCGGGCGCGCGATCTCCGCATCGTTGAACCCGAGCCCGTGCATGAGTTGCGCGGCACGGGCACGCGCGGCATAACCGCCCACGCGATGAAGGTCCTCATGCAGCTCCGCGATGCGTGTGCCGTTGTGCGCGGTTTCGGCGGCTGCGAGTTCGCGTTCGAGCAATCGCAATTCCACGTCGCCATCGAGTACGTATTCGATTGCTGCCTGGTCCGTCGCGGGAGTGTCCTGGGCGACGTGTGCCACCACCAGGCCCGGCTGGATCTCGAGATCGCCGGCATCCTGGTGCAGTTCGCCGAGCAGCAGCGCGAAAAGGCTGGACTTGCCGCTGCCATTGGCACCGGTGACGCCGATTTTCTGACCCCGATTGAAGGTCAGGCTGGCGTCTTCGAACAATACCTTGACGCCGCG
>CBDDRM010000143.1:0-30288 GCA_965233135.1 uncultured bacterium
AGATCGTCGAAGGGGACATTCCAATCGATATTGCCACTTTTTCAAGAGCGATCCTCGAGGAGCATCCGCATCCCGATCTATATCTCGCCTTCGGGCCGACCCTGAAGCAGCCGGGCGAGCCCGTGATCGCCGGAGGATCGGATGTTCACATCGAGCTGCTGGGCAAGGCATGCGCCTTCGCCACGTGGTTCTACGAGGTCGGCAACCTCTCGGTGAACGTCATGTACGCCATCGAAGGCGAAAAGCGCCAAGGCCTCTTGCACGCATGGCATCCCCGCTTCGGCCACAAGCGGCTCGTCATGGCCAATTTCGCGCCGAACTAGTCCTCACAGGACGCCGACCGAGATTGTCGATTTCCAGAGATCGCAACCTGGCGTTGGTGTGAGCGTTGCTAAGACGTTGGAAATCGGGGCGGGAGGACACAATGGATTTGCGGTCGACGCTTTTCCCGCGCGCTCGATAGGCCTAAATATGATCTACGGGGAGAGGTATTCGAACCGATCGCGCAGCGGGCGGGTTAAGAGGAAGCATAGCGCCCCGTAGCGGCCCCCCCTGCGATCGCAGCGCATTGGCAACCCCAGGTCAGCTGTGGAGATTTATTCCTACCTACTCGGACGGAAGTCGGTGACTGGGGATAGATTTGGGCCGGCGAAATATGTGGCATGCCGGCGATTCGCGTAAGGGTTGCGCCTGTCGGCGCACGCCGCTACAGGAGTTCTACATCACAAGTAATTGATCCGTAATCCAATTCTGCACTCCGTCCCGGCCCAGGTAGGCGAGCGTGAAGGTGTGGGGGGTACTTTTGGGGGTATTTATACAATCCACATTGGTTACCGACCTTAGCAATCAGCACGTTAGGTGAGAAGTTTGTTTTCTCTTCTCGCACCAACTCGAACTCCCTCACGAGCCCTGCCCGGGCATTCGCGTTTTGGCCTTCTAGAGCGGCTTGAACGGATGGCGCAAGACGATGGTTTCATCGCGATCCGGACCGGTCGATATCATGTCGATGGGCACGCCGCAGGCCTGCTCGATGCGCTTGAGATAGTTGCGCGCATTGGCCGGCAAGTCCGCATAGCGCGTGATGCCGACCGTGCTCTGCGTCCACCCCGGTATTTCCTCGTAGATAGGCTCGCAGCCGGCGGAGGCATCGGCCCCGGAGGGCAGGATATCAATGCGCTCGCCAGCTGAATTATAGCCAACGCCGACTTGCAGCGTCTCCACCCCGTCGAGCACGTCGAGCTTGGTGATGCACAATCCCGACACGCCGTTGATTTGTACCGAGCGCTTCAGGGCTGCGGCGTCGAACCACCCGCAGCGCCGCGGCCGCCCGGTCACCGACCCGAATTCCTTGCCGCGCGTGCGCAATTGTTCGCCGATGTCGTCGTCGAGTTCCGTCGGAAACGGGCCCGACCCGACGCGCGTGGTGTATGCCTTCGTGATGCCAAGCACGTAATGCAGCATCTGTGGCCCCACGCCCGCCCCGGCCGCGGCGGCCCCGGCGACGCAATTGCTCGAAGTCACGAACGGATAGGTGCCATGGTCTATGTCCAGCAGCGTGCCTTGAGCGCCTTCGAACAACAGATTGTCGCCGCCGCGGTGCGCGTCATACAGCGCGCGCGGGACATCCGCAATCATCGGCGCCAGTTGTTCGCGCAGCGCCAGCGTCTCATCGCGCGTCTTGTGCAGATCCACCGGAGCGGCCTTGAGGTAGTGCTGTAAAACGAAGTTATGGAAATCCAGCACCTCGCGCAGTTTTTCCTCGAAGCGCCCGGGAATGTAGAGATCCTGCAAGCGGATCGCGCGGCGCGCGACCTTGTCCTCATAAGCCGGCCCGATACCGCGTCCGGTCGTGCCAATCTTGTCGATGCCTTTGGCCGCCTCGCGCGCCTGGTCGATCGCGACGTGATAAGGCAGTATGAGCGGACAAGCATCGCTTATCTTGAGCCGCGCGCGCACGCTCACTCCTGCGGACTCGAGTTCGGCGATCTCCTGCAGCAGCGCGGAAGGCGAGAGCACGACGCCGTTTCCTATGTAGCAACTGACGCCTTCGCGCAGGATTCCCGAAGGAATCAGCCGCAGAATCTGCTTGCGACCGCCGATGACCAGGGTATGGCCTGCATTGTGTCCACCCTGAAAACGCACCACGCCCTGCGCATGATCGGTCAGCCAGTCGACCACCTTGCCCTTGCCTTCGTCACCCCACTGCGTGCCGATGACGACTACGTTGCTTGCCATCAATACCTCTTGCTATGCCTTGTCTGTATCGGGTTTGGACTGGATCGATTCTAACTGCTCAAGCTTCCAGGCCCCATTTCGCATCACCAGCTGATGCGAGCAATCGAGTTCCGCGCGGCTGGCCTCGTGTCCAGGCAGATCCTGCACGACGACGACGCTTTCTGCGCGCAACCGAGCAATCTGCATCTGCAACTCCCTGTCGGCCGGCCGATAGGGCGCCAGCACGCGCTGCGGACGACTCTCGCCATTTGCCATCTGTGCAAGTTCGCGCAAGTCCATCGTGAAACCGGTTGCCGGTCGCGCACGGCCGAAAGCGCGTCCGACTTCGTCGTAACGGCCGCCCCGCGCGATCGCCTCGGGACGGTTTCCGGCATAGGCTGCAAACACTACGCCGCTGTGATAATGATAGCCGCGCAACTCGGCAAGATCGAAGCACAGTTCCGTCGCGTCCCCGTTCAGTTCGCGCCCGATGCGCCCCAATGCATCGAGACACGCGGCGAGTTCGGGA
Source organism: uncultured bacterium (assembly GCA_965233135.1). Classification (GTDB taxonomy): domain Bacteria; phylum Pseudomonadota; class Gammaproteobacteria; order Burkholderiales; family JACQAP01; genus JACQAP01. The sequence goes on from CBDDRM010000143.1 coordinate 2,744, forward strand.
TAATCCGGTAGAAGCTTGCGAGCCTTGTCCAGAACCTCGGGACCGCCATAGAGTTCCGGCAGCAACAACAATGCGTCGCGCGTGGCCTTGTCGAATTCCCTGCATAATTCTGCCAGCGCCGGCACGTCCTTGACCTGCAGAACCTGAAACAAATCCGCTTCCTGTTGCGACGTCGCGCCGGCACGCATGATAAGGCTGCGAAACACCGACACGTGGCCGATATCGAGATGAACGCCGGTGACACCGGTCGCTTGCAGCGCACGGAGCATCAACGCCTGGATCTCGATATCGCTCTCGAGGCCGGCATGGCCGTATATTTCGGCGCCGATTTGCATCGGTTCGCGCGTGCGCAACAATCCGAAAGGCTGCGTATGCAGGACGGTACCCGCGTAGCATAATCGCGTGACGCCTTTGCGGTTCAGCAAATGCGCGTCGATGCGCGCCACCTGCGGTGTGATGTCCGCGCGCAGTCCCAGCAGGCGACCCGACAACTGGTCGACCAGCTTGAACGTGCGCAAATCAAGGTCGAAACCCGTTCCGGTCAGCAACGACTCGACGTACTCGAGCATGGGCGGCACGACCAGTTCATAGCCGTGCACGAAAAAAAGGTCGAGGATGCGCCGGCGCAGGCGCTCCACTCGCGCGGCTTCGCCCGGCAGCAGATCCTCAATGTATTCGGGAAGCAGCCATTTCTGCATGATCATTCGACACGGTAAGGCAACCCGCGCGGCCGTTGGGTTGGGATGAACTTCGTATGTTGGGCTATCTTGTCAGGAAAAGCAGCAGCAGGCCTACCAGCATCGACGACAGGCCCGCGAAACGGATTTGCCCATCCGACATCTCGGTCAACCTGCGGAACGCATCGCGCCAGACCGTCGGCAACAGGAACGGGAGCAATCCCTCGATGACGAGCATCAGCGCTATCGCCATCAGGAGCGTGTCCGTATGGCCTCCAGTCGCCGGTTTCCGCCGTGTGCAAGCGCCATGACCGCGTTCGCGCCTCTGGCTACTTTGCTCTTCCCGTCGGGTTCTTCAGGTACCTGAAGAAGTCGGAATTCGGCTCGAGGATCATCAGATCGGACTTGTTCCTGAAGCTTTGGCGATAGGCTTCGAGACTTCGGTAAAACGCATAAAACTCCGGATTCTTCTCGAAGGCGCGCGCATAAATGGCCGATGCCTTCGCATCGCCGTCGCCCTTGATCCGCTGTGCGTCCCGGTAGGCCTCGGCGATGACGATCTGACGGCGTCTGTCCGCTTCGGCGCGAATTTTCTCCCCTTCCGCAAAACCCCTCGAGCGCAGGTCATTGGCGACGCGCTTGCGCTCTGCCTGCATGCGGCCAAACACCGATTCGCCGATCTCGGGCGTGAAGTCAACGCGCTTGAGCCGCACGTCGAGCACCTGCACGCCGATTTCACGCGATGTCTGGTCGGCCTTTTCGCGCATCAGATCCATGATCTGATCGCGCTCGCCCGATACCACTTCATGGATCGTGCGCTTGCCGAATTCCTCGCGAAGGCTGCCGTTGACTGCCTGGGACAAGCGCACCCGTGCCAGGCTCTCATCGCCCTGTACGCTGACGTAGTACTGCCTGACGTCGATGATGCGCCATTTCACGAACGAATCGACCAGCACCGGCTTGTTCTCGCGCGTGATGAAACGCTGCGCCTCCTCGGCATCCAGGGTCAGAATGCGGGCGTCGAAAAAACGCACGTTATCGATAAGCGGCACCTTGAAATACAGGCCGGGAGTCGTCTTTACCGCGACAATTTCGCCCAGGCGGAAGACGATGGCGTTCTGACGCTGGTCGACGGTAAACAGGCTCAGGCTGGCCAACACGAGCGCCATGACGGTGGCGATCAGCACGGTGGTGACATTGACTTTCATCGTGCCTCCCTGTCGCGGTTGCGGAAAGCATCGCGCGATCGTGGTGAAACATCCGCCGGCGTCGGAGACGGCAATACCGCATCACCTGGCTTCGTTGCTGCATCCAGCGACGGCGCATTGCTTCCGGCGCTCAGCTGCATGATTTTATCGAGCGGCAGGTACAGCAGATTGCTGCCGCTTTTCTGGTCGACCACGATCTTGGTGGAATTCGACAGGACCTGTTGCATGGCGTCCAGATAAAGCCGTTCGCGCGTGACGGTCGGCGACTTGGCATACTCGGTAACGATCTGGCTGAAGCGCGACGCCTCACCCTTGGCATTCTCGATCACGCTCTGCCGGTAACCTTCCGCCTCCTCCAGCAACCGCGATGCGGTACCCGTCGCCTTTGGCACCACGTCGTTGTAGTAGGACTGCCCTTCGTTGATCTGCCGCTCGCGGTCCTGACCGGCCTTGACGGCGTCGGCGAATGCGGCCTGCACCTCTTCGGGGGCCTGCGCGTCCTGCATGGTCACACGCATGACCGAGATGCCGGTCTTGTAGCGGTCGAGTATTCGTTGCAGCAGGACCTGCACGGTTTCGACGATCTTCTCCTTGCCGCCCGAGAGCAGGAAATCCATCTTGTTCTTGCCGACCACCTCACGGATCGCCGATTCGGCCGACTGCATCACGGTTTTGTCGGGATCGCGGTTGTTGAACAGGTAATCTTGCGGGTCCTTGAGGATGTACTGCACGGCGAACTGGATGTCGATGATGTTCTCGTCATCCGTGATCATCAGCGATTCGCTCTGCACTTTGCTCTTGACGTTGTTGCGATAGCCGATTTCCACGGTGCGCACACCCGTCACGTTGACGACCTCGACCGATTCGACCGGCCACGGCAAATGCCAACGCGGCCCGGGCATGGTGGACTGCACGAATTTGCCGAATCGCAGCACAACGCCGCGCTGGCTGGCATCGACGATGTAAAAACCGCTGGCGAGCCAGACCAGCACCACGAGGATGAGCATGAGGCCGAATCCACCGCCGAATCGTCTCGCGCTTGGCCCTCCCGGCGGCGCGCTGCCCCCGCCTTTTCCACCGAACAACGAATTCAGCCGTTGATTCAGGCGGCGCCATAGTTCATCGAGATCTGGCGGCCCGTCGTTGCCGCGCTTTCCCCACTGCGGATCATTCAATGCCATTCTTGATTGCTTTCAATTGGAAGTCGGCCCGAAGGCCTCCGCATTCAGGCTGCGGCGACCCCCACGGCATTGCGCTGCGTTTCTTGTAATGCATCCAGCATCGAGCGCAGATTGTCGATGCCGGCGCCAGTTGTCGCGCTGACGCGAATCGAAACGATTTTACCATACTGGTCGCGCTCAACGCCGGGTTGCAAGCCGGCGGCATCGATCTTGTTGAACACGATCACCTGCGGAACGCCATCGGCGCCGATCTCCGCAAGCACCTTGTTGACTTCGGCCATCTGGTCATCCCGTGCCGGACTCGCGGCATCCACCACATGCAGCAGCAGATCCGCCTGGACCGTTTCCTCCAGCGTCGCGCTGAAAGCCGCCACCAGCGTATGCGGCAAGTCGCGAATGAAGCCGACGGTGTCGGACATGATGACCGCTGCGCCGTTTGCGCCCGTCACGCGCCGCGAAGTCGTATCCAGCGTTGCAAACAGCTGGTCTGCGGCAAATGAATCGCTGCGGGTGAGTCGGTTGAACAGCGTCGACTTGCCAGCGTTGGTATATCCCACCAGAGACACCGACAGGGCTTGTCCGCGCTGCCGGGCGCGACGGCGGGTCTGGCGCTGCCGATGAACGGTGGCGAGTTTATCCTTGAGAACCTTGACCCGCTTGCGCAGCAGCTGCCGGTCGGTCTCGAGCTGTGTTTCGCCCGGTCCGCGCAAGCCGATACCACCTTTCTGCCGTTCCAGGTGGGTCCAGCCGCGTACCAGACGCGTGGCCAGATGCTGCAATTGGGCCAGCTCTACCTGCAGCTTGCCTTCGTGGGAGCGCGCGCGCTGCGCGAAGATATCGAGTATCAGGCTGCTGCGGTCGATCACGCGGCACTCCAGCCGCTTTTCGAGATTGCGTTGCTGCGCTGGCGACAGATCATGATTGAACAAGACAAGGGAGGCCCCCTCGCCTTTTACGGCCGCAGCGATTTCTTCGACCTTGCCGGCACCGGCGAATGTGGCCGCATCCGGGCGCTGCCGCCGGCCTTTGACCAGCACAACCGGCTGTACGCCCGCGCTTTCGGCCAACCGGCGGATTTCTTCCTGGGATTCCTCGAAATCAAGATCGCCGAAATCCAGATTGACAAGGACCGCCCGATCGCCAGCATCTGGACGATCGAACATCAAGCGTATTCCGGGAGAACGAGGGCGCGCAGCGTCAATCTCCCGCTACTTGGCGGGATTGCTGGCGCGGATGGCAAGACAAACGAAAGGTGATCGACGAACACTCAATCTTCGGACCCATGCTCCAAAGACAAGTTCACCGGACGCGCGGGTACGACGGTCGAAATCGCGTGCTTGTACACCATTTGCGTCACGGTGTTCTTGAGCAAGACGACATACTGGTCGAAAGACTCGATCTGTCCTTGCAATTTGATGCCGTTCACCAGGTAAATCGATACTGGCACATGCTCTTTGCGTAGGGCATTCAAAAATGGGTCTTGCAACAACTGGCCTTTCGCGCTCATGGCTGCTCCTTATTGTATTTTTCGACCCATGTTTACTCTACTGGATTTTGGCGTTCAATACCATCCCGCGGAAATTCGCCCCCAAATCACGCTTTTTTGCGGCCGGCGAAGGGATTGCGGGTCTGCTGTTTGAACAGCACCTTGACGGGAGTCCCGCGCAGCTCGAATGCCGTCATGAATGCACGCTCCAGATAGCGGCGATAACTGTCCGGCACCTGATTCAGACTGTTGCCGTGAATCATGATCAGCGGCGGATTCATGCCGCCCTGATGCGCGTAGCGCAACTTGGGACGGGAAGCCCCTGCACGCGGGGGCGCCTGCCTTTGCACGGCTGCAAGCAATACGCGCGTAAGTTTCGGGGTCGAAAGCTTGGCCATCGAAGCCCCGTAAGCGGCATTGGCCGAGTTGAGCAGCGCCGCAACGCCGGTGCCACTACGCGCCGAAATGTAATGCACCGGCGCGAAGTCCAGGAAATTGAGTTTGCGAGCGTAATCGCGCTTGGCTTTCTCGCGCGCATCCTCGTCGGCGGCATCCCACTTGTTGATCGCAACGACCAGGGCGCGCCCGGCCTCCAGAATGAATCCAGCCAGATGGGCATCCTGGTCCGAAACATCCTGCGTGACATCGAGTACCAGCACGGCGACGTTGCAATCCTCGATGGCTTGCATGGTTTTGACCACGGAATATTTCTCGGCAAGTTCTTCCACGCGCCCGCGGCGGCGTACGCCGGCGGTATCGATCAGGGTAAAGGTGCGGCCGTTGCGCTCGAAATCGATGGCAATGCTGTCACGGGTCGTGCCAGGCTGATCGAAGGCAATGACCCTTTCCTCTCCGACCAGCGCGTTGACCAATGTCGATTTACCCACGTTTGGCCGTCCGACGATGGCTACTTTCGGATGCTTGCCTTGCGCCAGCGCGTCGCCAGGGGTCTCGTCACCGTCGAATTCCTGCAGCACGTAATCCACCAGATCGTGCACCCCCTCGCCGTGCGCGGCCGACACCGTCAGGGGTTCACCCAGGCCGAGTTCGTGAAATTCGGCGGCAGCCGTTTCGTGCGTCAATCCTTCGGCCTTGTTGACCACCAGCCAGAGCTTGCGGGCAGTCTTGCGCAATTCGATGGCGATCTGGCGGTCCATCGGCGTAAGGCCCTGGCGTGCATCGACCAGCATCAGGACGCCATCGCCCTCATCGACGGCTTGTCGCGTCTGCCGCGCCATTTCTTTGTAGATGCCATCCTTCGCGACCGGTTCGAACCCGCCAGTGTCAACCACCAGATAGGATTTGCCTCCGGATTCGCCATGTCCGTAGTGACGATCGCGCGTCAGCCCGGGGATGTCGGCGACCAACGCCTGCCGCGATCGCGTCATGCGATTGAACAGAGTCGACTTGCCGACATTGGGCCGGCCGACGAGAACGATAGTGGGTTTCACTGGGCGGAAGGGTCGAAAAGCCGGTGCAGACGCTGCGGTGGCTCTTATTTCTTGTCCGCAACAATGGCGTACAGTCCGCCATTTCGCGTCTGTACAACGACATTCGATCCGACAAGCTTTGGCGCCGCGGCGATGCCGCTGCCGTCGGTGGCGATGCGCGCGGCAAAAGAGCCGTCGTCGAGCTTGAGGAAATGCACCTGGCCTTCAAAGTCACCGACCACGACATGATCCCCGGCGACAAGCGGAGCGCTCAGTTTGCGGTAGGAAAGCTTGTCCTGCTTCCAGACGCTGGCCCCGGTATTGCGGTCCAGCGCCACGACGGCGCCGGTTTCTTCCGCCATGTACACGCTCATCTCGTCGGCGGCGAGGCTATCGACACTGGATGCCGGTCGCGCCCACAGTTGACTGCCTTTCTGAGTCTCGTAGCACGCGACGCGACCCTGAAACGTCGCGGCGCAGACCTTACCCGGCTCCACCAGCGGCGGACCCGCGATGTCGGTGATGCGTTCGAGTTCATTGTCACCCTTCGGGGCCGCCACGACGGTTTCCCAGACCATGCCGCCATTGGTCAGATTAAGCACGACGAGCTTGCCTGCCGGCATGCCGGCGATGACGAAGTTTTCGACGATAACCACCCCTGGATTGGCACGCAAGGTAAGCGGCGGCGGCGTGGCCTGGTATTCCCAGCGAGGCGAACCGTCCCGCGCATCCAGACCGTAAATACGGCTGTCTCCGCTGCGCACGACCACGTAGCCCCCGGCGGCCTGCGGCGCGCTGAGTACTTCGCTGGAAACGCGCGCTTGCCACAAGGGTTTGCCCTGAAGGTCGTACGCCAGCACGTGGCCCTTGGCTGTGCCGACCAGCACCATGTTTTCGCCGACGCCCACACCACCGGACAGCGGCGCCTGCGTCTCGACGCGCCAGAGCGTCTCGCCACTGGCTGCATCGACGCGCATGAGCGCGCCGCGGTTGCTCGCCGCAAACACGCTGTCTTGCGCTATCGCCGGGGTGAAAACGTAGTTTCCCGCGTCGCCAACGTCGGCATGCCAGGCGATTGCGGGATTCGAGGACGCCTTGAAATCAACCAGCTTCGCCGGCTGCGGGCCCTTGCTCGCGCAAGCGCCGAGCACGATTGCGGCCAGCACAGCAGCAAGCGCGCGCCGGTGCGCTGCGATCATTGAGCGCCACCCAGCGCATCGAGTTTGATTTGCACGACACTGCGGTAACTGCTGTTGGGCAGGCTTTTATCGAGCGCCAGCTTGTAGGCCGCGCGCGCCTCCGCCGGTTTGCCTTGCGCAACGAGCACATCGCCTCGCAAATCCGCATACAACGTTTCGAAGGCGGCACCGTGACCGCTTTCGAGCAGTTTCAACGCCTCATCGTATTTCTTTTCCTGCAGCCGGATACTCGCCAGACGCAATCGCGCGAGTTCGGCGGTCTCGTCATCCCGCGCTTTGTCGATCGCCCACTGCAACTGGTCGGCGGCGGCCGCGCTATCGCCGTTGACATAGTTTGTTTTGGCAAGCAAGAGCGCCGCGGCCGGCCCGTACGCAGTGGAACCGAATTCGTCCATCACCTTTTTGCCCACTGCGCGAATCTCATTCACGTCGTTCTTGCGCACCGCTTCGCCAAACTTGGTGAACAGCGACGAGGCCTTCTGCGCCTGGTTGTGCTGGTAATAACGCCAACCTTGCACGGCGGCAAAGGCAACCAGCGCGGCTACTGCCAGCGTGACGATCAGCTTGCCGTATTGATTCCAGAACTGCTTCAGTTCGGCTATCTTTTCCTGCTCTTCGAGATCGAATGCCATGTCGAATTTTTCTGTAGTGATTGAATCAGGGATTATTGGAGTTAAGGATCAATGTCGCCGCTTGCTGCGCGTCGACCTGCACTTGTTCTCCGGATACGCGCAAAGGCTTCAGCGAAACGACCTGCCTGCCTGCCTCGTCGTCGCCGATGATCACGGCGAAGCGGGCGCCGCTGGCATCCGCGCGTTTCATTTGCGATTTGAAACTGCCGCCGCCGCAGTGAAGCACGATGGCGATACCGCGCTGGCGCAGTGAATCAGCGACTTTCCAGGCAAATTCGCCGGCCGCTTCACCGTTATGGACGAGATAGGCGTCGGCAACCCGCGCCGGCACTGCTATAGCGGTGCTTTCCATCAAGGCAAGCAATCGCTCGATACCCATCGCAAAACCGCAGGCGGGGGCCGGCTTGCCGCCGATCTGTTCGATCAATCCGTCATAGCGCCCGCCGGCGCAGACGGTGCCCTGCGCGCCCAGTCGTGTGGTAGTCCACTCGTAAACGACGTCATTGTAATAGTCCAGACCGCGAACCAGGCGGTCGTTGACGAAGTATTCGACGCCGGCATTGCGCAGCAACCGCTGCAACGCGTCGAAATGACGGCGGGAGTCATCGTCGAGATCGTCTGCGAGCCGGGGCGCGGCAGCAATGATGTCGCGCATCGCCGGGTTCTTGCTGTCCAACACGCGCAAAGGATTACTGTGCAGCCTGCGCCGCGCATCCTCATCGAGCCCCGCGGCGTGATCTTCGAGATAAGCGATCAGGCGCGAGCGAAAGCGTGCGCGCGACACAGCATTGCCGAGCGTGTTGATTTCCAGCCGCAGGTCCCCGAGGCCCAGGCGGGACCACAGGCGCGCGCCCATGATCATATGCTCGGCATCCACATCAGGCCCGGCAAAGCCGAGCGCTTCGACGCCCACCTGATGAAACTGCCGGTAGCGCCCTTTCTGCGGACGCTCATGCCGGAACATCGGCCCGATATAGAACAGGCGCTGGGCGCCGTTGTAGAGCAGATTGTGCTCGATGACCGCACGCACGCATGAAGCGGTGCCTTCCGGGCGCAGCGTAAGGCTCTCGCCATTGAGCTGGTCGACGAAGGTGTACATTTCCTTCTCGACGATGTCGGTGACCTCGCCGATCGAGCGCACGAACAGTTCGGTCTTTTCGAGAACCGGCATGCGGATGTTCCGGTACCCGTATTGCGCGAGCCAGGCGCGCACCGTGTCCTCGAAAAACTCCCACAGCGCGGCTTGCTCCGGGAGGATGTCGTTCATCCCGCGCACAGCCTGAATCGTTGTTGCCATGAAGCGTGCTTGTCTCTGCAGGACGGGGCTCAGCCGAGCGCCCGCGAGGATTGGTCGTTGGCTGTCAGCCCGGTCGATGGGCCGTAATGGCTGGCCACATAGCTCTCGACGAGTCGATGGAAATCTTCGGCAATGCGTTCGCCCTTCAAGGTCACCGTCTTGACGCCGTCGACAAACACCGGCGCCACCGGCGATTCGCCGGACCCGGGCAGACTGATGCCGATGTTGGCGTGCTTGCTTTCCCCCGGCCCGTTGACCACACAGCCCATCACGGCAACGCGCATTTCCTCCACGCCTGGATAGCGCGTGCGCCATACCGGCATCTGCCGGCGCAAGTAGGCCTGGATGTTTTCGGCGAGCTCCTGGAAAAACGTGCTGGTCGTGCGGCCGCAACCCGGGCAGGCGACCACCATGGGAGTGAATGAGCGCAAACCCATGGTCTGCAAAATCTCCTGCGCGACGATAACCTCCCGGGCGCGGTCTCCGCCTGGATCGGGCGTGAGCGATATGCGGATGGTGTCGCCAATGCCCTCCTGCAACAATACCGCGAGGGCTGCGGTAGAAGCGACGATTCCCTTGGAACCCATGCCCGCCTCGGTCAGGCCGAGGTGCAAGGGATAGTCGCAGCGCGCGGCGAGTTCGCGATAAACCCTGATCAGGTCCTGCACGCCGCTCACCTTGCAGGACAGGATGATGCGATCGCGGGGCAAGCCGATTTCTTCCGCCTTCTGCGCATTCTGCAATGCTGAAACGATCAAGGCTTCGCGCATCACATCGGCCGCTTCGCCGGGTTCGGAAAGGCGCGCATTGTCGTCCATCATGCGGCCGAGCAAGTCCGGATCGAGACTTCCCCAGTTCACGCCAATACGCACGGGCTTGCCGTATCGACAAGCCGTTTCGATCATGGTCGCGAACTGATCGTCCCGCCTGGCGCCCCGGCCGACGTTGCCTGGATTGATGCGGTACTTGTCCAGCGCCTGCGCGCAATCCGGAAACTGCGTCAGCAGTTTGTGTCCATTGAAATGGAAGTCCCCGATCAATGGCACGCGACACGCGTCTCGCTCGAGCAGATTGCGGATCTCGGGCACGGCGGCGGCCGCCTCCGCGCTGTTCACCGTGATGCGCACGAGTTCCGATCCCGCCTGTGCCAGTTCGCGGACCTGGCGCACCGTAGCCTGCACATCCGCCGTGTCGGTGTTGGTCATCGATTGCACCACCACAGGCGCGTCGCCGCCAACGCGCACACCCGCGATATTGACCTGGCGCGTATGGTGGCGGGAAATGGTATCAATGGACATGCGCAAGAGTCCTATTCGAGCGTGAAGCGCGCCACGGCCATGCGCGTATGCGGCGCCAGATCGACGCTCTTGTTGCCCCGGAACAACTGCACCCCACCCGCATTTCCCACTACCACGGACAGCGGGGGTTCTCCGCTCACGCTGCGGCGTGTGCCGGGGGTTCCAAGCTGACCAAAAATGGTATTCCCCTCCCGGTCCTTGATTTCGACCCATGATTCCTCGTCGAATATCATGCGCACAGTCAAGCGCGACGACGATTCAACTCCAACCCCATCATCGGCCTGCGCCGGCACCCGTGCGATCGGGTCCGCCGGCGGCGTCGACGCGACGCTCGTGTCCGGTTTCGCCCGGGGTGTTGCGGCGGGCGCAGGGCCCGGCTTGCCTTCGGAGCCGCCTTTGTCGACTCCGCCGCGCGATTCCGCCGGCGGTTTCGGCGCCGGCTGGTCATTCTGCGCAACCGGGCCCGTGCTGCGGTCGGTGTCCGGCGTGCGGCGCCCTCCGATAACAAACGCCAATGCAATACCGATCAGCACCACGACCACAACAGCGGGCCAATGCCGGAATTTTTTGGCCTGCGCCGGGGCTGGCCGAACACGCTCCGGTTCGGGATCGGCGACGACGGCATCCTGGCGAGGGTTGAGCAGCGAATCGGTGGACCGGATCAGCGGTTCCGGGTCCAGCCCCAGCAACTTGGCGTAATTGCGAATGAAACCGTGGATAAACAGCGGTCCCTTGTAAGCGGAGTAATCGTCACGTTCGAGCGCCTCGACCTGGCGCACGGAAAGCTTCAGTTGCCTGGAAACGTCGCCGAGGCTCAACCCCTGGCGGCGTCGTTCGTTGAGCAACGCCGCGCCGGCACTCGGTATTTCGGCGGGCGATCCGGACGTGTCGTTCATCGATGTCGTGCTCACTGAAACTGCCCCTCGTTGAATGCTCTGGTCTGGGCCGCACCCGGATAGCGGTTATTGAGCTGCGCACCGTAACTGGCCAGCGCCGTCCGGTTACCCAGACGGTGCTCAATGCGCGCCCCGAGCCACAACGCTTCTGCAGAAGGCGTCGATACTTTCATGTGCCGGTTAAGCAACGCGCGCGCATCAGTCATCTGATTGCGCTGGTACATCAGATCCGCGAGCTGATAAAGCGCCTGGGACTGGTCCGGCTGCAGCGCCAGCGCTTTGCGCAACAGCTCTTCCGCCTTGGCGCTGTCGCCTTGCATGCTCGCGCAGATGCCCGCATTCGTGTAAGCGTTCTCGGGTGTCGCATAGAGCGGATTCTTCAACGCGGCGGCAAAATACTTCATCGCCTCTTTCTCGCGCTTGCGCTGGCACAGGAACATGCCGTAATTGTTATTCGACGCCGAATCGTTCGAATCAATCTTCAATGCGCGCTCGAACGAGCGTTCGGCGAGCGCATCCTGCTTCAGGGTCATATACACCAGGCCGAGCTGGCTGTGCGCCGGCGCGTATCCCGGGTCGGCACTGATGGCCTCCTTGAGTTCCTGGATGGCGACCGACATCTGCCCAATGCCGTAGTACGCCGCGCCCAGTTCAGTATGAATGCGCGCGCGATTCTCCGCGGCGTTTCGCGGTTCGCCGGATTCAAGCTTCGGCGGCTGCGACGCGCACCCTGCCGCCGCCAGCAAGATCAGCAAGACGATGCGATTCATGGCGACGCCGCCGCATCGCGCCGCAGCTTGCGCCGCGTGCGATCCTGGACCTGGCCCGCAAGCTGTCCGCAAGCTCCGTCGATGTCGTCGCCGCGAGTCTTGCGCGTGGTGGTCACGAGCCCGGCCTGCACCAGCACTTCGCGAAACGCGGCGATGCGCGCTGGAGACGAGCGCTCAAATCCAGACGCGGGAAACGGATTGAAGGGGATAAGATTGAACTTGCACGGCACGTCCTTGACCAGCGACACCAGTTGTGTCGCCTGTTCGACGCTGTCGTTGATGCCGTCGAGCATCACGTACTCGAAGGTCACGAAATCGCGAGGCGCCACCTTGATGTAGCGTCTGCAGGCGGCCATCAATTCCTTCAGTGGATACTTCTTGTTGATGGGAACCAACCGGTCGCGTAATGCGTCATCCGGCGCATGCAGCGAAACCGCGAGGGCAACCGGCAATTGCGCGGCGAGCCGGTCCATGGCCGGCACCAGGCCGGACGTCGAAAGCGTCACGCGCCGGCGTGATAACCCGTAACCATTGTCGTCCAGCATGATGCGCATGGCCGACACGACATTGTCGAAATTGGCCAGCGGTTCGCCCATTCCCATCATGACCACGTTGCTGATGATCCGCTCGCCTTTCGGTGTTGCACCGAGCGCGCGATTGGCCCACCACAACTGGCCGATGATTTCACCGACGCTGAGGTTGCGGTTGAAGCCCTGCCGGCCGGTGGAACAAAAGGCGCATTCCAGCGCGCACCCGACCTGTGACGACACGCACAGCGTGCCGCGCCCGGTTTCAGGAATGAATACCGTTTCGATGCCGTTGGCCGCGCCCACGGACAGCAGCCACTTGCGCGTCCCGTCGAGCGCCGAAGAATCCGCCATCACCGAGGGCGCCTGGATGACCGCGCCTGCGCTGAGCTTGGCGCGCACATCTTTCGACAGATCGCTCATGGCAGCAAAGTCCGACAGACCGAACTGATGGATCCAGCGCATCACCTGCCGCGCGCGAAATGGCTTCTCACCGATTTCATTGAAGAAACCGGCAAGGCCTTGCGCGTCGAAATCGAGCAGGTTAACGGGCATCAGCGAGAGTAGATGTTCAGCGTGGGAAAGAAGTAGGAAATTTCCACGGCCGCCGTCTCCGGCGCATCCGAGCCATGTACCGCATTGGCGTCAATGCTGTCGGCGAAATCGGCGCGAATGGAACCTTTGGCTGCTTTCTTGGGGTCGGTTGCTCCCATCAAGTCGCGATTCTTCTGGATGGCGCCGGCCCCTTCGAGCACTTGTACCATGACCGGACCGGAAATCATGAATTTCACCAGATCGTTGAAGAACGGGCGCTGTTTATGCACCGCGTAAAAACCTTCTGCCTCTTGCCGCGACAGCTGCACCATTTTTGCGGCTACGATTTTCAGGCCACCGTTTTCAAAGCGTGAGTAAATCTGTCCGATCACATTTTTGGCAACGGCATCGGGTTTGATGATCGACAGGGTGCGCTCAACAGCCATCTAATTTCTCCAGGGGGTTGTTTTTTGAAGCTAATTCATAAGGATAGCATGGCGCCACCGCGAAAGGAATGACTTTGCTCCGGGTTGGACGCAAAGCCGCTGGCCAACGTTCGCGCCCGCCCGCGGCAGCGGCCGGAATCCGTGAAAAATCAGTCAAGCATCGGCTCGCACGATTTCGGCGTTGCGCTGCCGCTGTGCCGCGTTGGCCCCGGTTGCTCAGTAAAGCAAATTCGGCAGCCACAACGATATGGCCGGCACATAGGTGATCAGGACGAGATATCCCAGCAATACCAGTACCCAGGGCAGGCAGGCGATCGACACCTCGGTGAGTCCCATTTTTGCGATGTGGCTTGCGACAAAAAGATTCAGCCCGACCGGCGGATGGATCATGCCGATCTCCATGTTCACCGTCATGATGACCCCCAGATGGATGGGGTCGATGCCAAGATCCCTGGCGATGGGCACCAGCAACGGCGCGAGAATCAGGATGATCGAGCTGGGCTCCATGAACTGTCCTGCCGCCAGCAGCGCAATATTCACCGCAATCAGGAACATCCAGGGCGAGAGCTGCTGGTCTACCACCCATTGCGACAGAACCTGCGGAATCTGCTCGGATGTGAGCAAGAAGGAGAACAGGATGGCATTGGTGATGATGTAAAGCAGCATCGCGCTGGTGTTCGCGGCCGCCAGCAAAACCTTCGGAACCTGGCGCAGGGTGAGGCCGCGATAGATGAACACTGCGGCGACAAATGCATACACGGCGCTCACGGCGGCCGCTTCGGTGGGGGTGAAAATGCCGCCGTAGATGCCTCCCATGACGATTACCACCAGCATCAGACCCCAGAACGCATCCTTGAACGACTCCCAGACTTCGCGCGCCGATGCGCGTGGCAACGTCGGAAAGTTCTTCTTGCGCGCCGTTACATACGTGACCAGCATCAGCAATGCAGCCAGCAGGATGCCGGGAACGATGCCGGCAATGAAAAGCTTTCCGGCGGACTCCGAAGTACTGACCGCGTAAATGATCATCACGATCGACGGCGGAATCAGGATGCCCAGCGAGCCTGACGTCGCGATAACGCCGACAGCAAAGCGCTTGGGATAACCGTTCTTGATCATCGCGGGCAGCATGATCGAGCCGATCGCCACCACCGTGGCAGGGCTGGAGCCGGAAATAGTCGCGAAGAACGTACAGGCGAGGATTGCGGCAATGGCCAGCCCGCCATGCATCGAGCCCACCAGCGCGAGCGCGAACCGGATGATGCGGCGCGCGATGCCGCCTTCCGTCAGAAACGTCCCCGACAATACGAAGAAGGGCACGGCCATGATCGCAAAGCTTTCCAGGCCGGTGAACAAGCGTTGCGACACGATATCGACGGTATCGATGGAAAGCGACGAGAACAGCGCGAGAAATGTCAGCACGGTCATGCCGAGCGCGATCGAAATCGGCGTGCCGGTCAACAGAAGCGCAAGCAGGATGAGCAGGATCAGCGTGACGTTCACGCTGTCTCCTCATGCGCCCCGCCGAATGCATGCGCAGGCAGGTCGCCGGTGCGCAGAAAGCGGGTCAGAACTTGCAGGAAACGGTAGGACATCAGCGATGAGCCGAGCGGAATGCACAGGTACACAATCCACATCGGCCATTCCAGGTCGGGCGATGTCTGGCCGGTACCGTATATGAACCAGACCCATCGTGCGCCCATGATGGCGATGACGGCGGTAAAGAACGCACCCAGCGATAGCGCCAGCGCCACCATCGCGCGGCGCATGCGCGGGCGCAGCGCGTTGACCAGCACATCCACGCCGATGTGAATTCCGGTGCGCACGCCATAAGCCGCGCCGAATTTCGCCATCCAGATAAAAAGATAAATGCACAGTTCCTGCGCCCACGCAAAATTCAGTGCGGCGGCGTATTGCCACAGCCACGGCAGCGCCGCGGATTGACGGTGCACCACGGCGGCGAAAATGATGAGGGTGGCGGCCGCCATGAAACTCGCGATCAGCCACTCCTCGAGATGATCGAGGGCCCGGTTCAGCGCACGCATCACGGTTACTTGCTTCTGGCTTTTTTGGATTCGACTTCGGCGGCGATGCCGCGAATGGCTTCGAGATTGCCCTTGCCGACGACCTTCTCGAATTTGGCGTGCACCGGAAGCAACGCCTCCTTCCAGGCCCTGCGTTGCGCATCCGACAGCACATAGACCTCGGTCTTGCCTGAAGCCTTTACGGCAGCCAGAGCGTCATCGTTGTCCTTTTTTGCGATGTCGCGCTCATAACGGGTCGCCTCGCCCATCGCCTTTTCCAATTGGCCTCGCACGTCCGCTGGCAAGCCTTCCCAGAACTTGCGGTTCGTGATGACTGCGTAAACCAGGCATCCATGATCGGAAATCGTCAGATGCGACTGCACTTCGTGCATTTTCTGGGTGTACAGGTTGGATACCGGGTTCTCCGTTCCGTCGACAACTCTCTGTTGCAACGCCGAGTAGACTTCCGAAAACGCCATGACCTGCGGCAACGCGCCGAGTTGGCGGATCATCGCTTCGAGAACTTTCGAGGACTGGATGCGCATCTTTAATCCGCGGAAATCCTGCGGCTTGCGCAGCGGGCGGTTGGCTGAAAACTGCTTGAAGCCGTTGTCCCAGTACGCGAGGCCCTTGAGGCCTTTTGGTTCGAGCTTCGCGAACAGACTCTTGCCAATATCGCCATCCGTGACGCGGTCGACGGTTTCGGCGTCGGGAATCAGGTAAGGCAGATCGAACAGCTCGAATTCTCGCACTCCCAGCGGCCCGAACTTCGACACCGAAGGCGCCAGCATGTGCACGGCGCCGCGTTGCAAAGCTTCCATCTCCTCGCGATCCTTGTACAACTGGCTGTTCGGGTAAATCTCGACCTTGACGCGTCCGCCGGTATATTTGTGAGCGAGTTGCCTGAACTTCTCCGCGGCTTTGCCCTTGGGCGTGTCAATGGCAACGACATGGCTGAACTTGATGATGATCGGGTCGGCGGCCCGTGCGCCAGACACGGCGGCCACCAACAGGAGTGCGAACAGCGCTTTTCTCATGGTTATCCCTGGCGCGGGTCGGCGCCTTTTCTTCACTGGATTCTAACAGCCCGGTTCCCACTCCGGCGCGATGCCCGGCTCCGTGGCGTCCGCGCGAAACTCTGCGGCAACGCCAATGCCGGGAACCCATGCCAGTTGCTCGCCAAAAAACACCAGCGGCATGCGGCTGCGCTCCCACGGCGGCACGCCATGTTCCTGCAACAGGCTCTTGAGGGCGCGCCGAGGCCGGTTTGCGCCTGGTTGAATGCGCTCCCCGCCAGCGCGTCCGCGAACGGTCGCCGTGCGGATGTCAAAATGGCGCTTTGCGATACCCTCCCCGATGACTGAACGCGAACGCAACACGCCCAGATGGTCCGGCAAAACCAGTTCATGTTGGCCGTCCCACCGCGATTGCCAGTCAGACGGTAGCTGCGCTGTTTCCACCATGACTTCGACCCGGTCGCGATAGCAGCGCAACCGCGCATCGCCGAATGCGACTTGGATCTCCGCATCCCGGCCGGCCTCGCGACATTGGCGCAGCGCCTCTTGCAGTCTGGCGCGCGGGGGCATCGCCAATTTCTGGTCCGCGAACAGCTGCCGCAGCAGATTCAGTGCGCGCGCGTCGGATAAATGGCGCAAGCGATCCGCCGATATGGCGCCGCGATCGAGAGACTGCGCATCGATGCGTGCGAGTTCTTCCGCGAGCAACGCATAATCGGCCAGGTTGCGGGCGGCTCGCGCCAGGGTTTCGCGATAAGCGGGGAAACGCGCGTCGAGCTGGACCAGCAACTCGTTGCGCAGATAATTGCGGTCGAATCTCGAATCCCCATTGCTGTCATCTTCCACCCATGCGAGCTGCCGGCTTTTGGCATAAGCCTCGAGGCGGCTGCGGCGCATCTCCAGCAGGGGACGAAGAATAAGGGGTGCGGGCTGGCCCCCCTCCGCGGATTGCTGTTGCCGGATGACCGGCATGCCTGACAGGCCCTTTGCGCCGGCTCCCCGCAACAGTTGCAGCAGGAAAGTTTCGACCTGGTCATCCAGATGATGCGCGAGCGCCACGAAATCCGCCTCGAGCGCGGCGAACGCGCCGTAACGCAGTTTGCGCGCCGCCGCCTCGATCCCGCTACCATCGGGCACAACCTCGACGTGCCGTACGGTCAATGCGATACCGCGTTGCGCGCAAAGCGAACGGCAGAACAGCTCCCACTCGCCGGCGCGCGCACTGAGCTGGTGATTCACGTGCACCGCCGAGAGCGTCAGCCCCCTGGGAACCTTCCGCTCATGCAGAAGATCGAGCAGTACCACGGAGTCCATGCCACCGCTGAGCCCGATCGCAACGCGCTTGCCGCGCACCGCGTGCGCATCCAGCGTGTCATTCACAATCGCCGCGAGTTCCTCGTCCATGTCCAGTCCCGGTCAGCGCGCAAACAAGATACCCCGCGTGCGCGGGGTATCCGGTTCCACCATGCAAACCGCGCAGCTGCTTCAGCGGACGGCCGCTTCCTTGAATTTGCCATGCGCCATGAGCCGCTCGAAACGCGTTTCGATCAGGGCATCGATGGGTTTTTCCTGCACTTCCGATAGCGCATCCATGAGCGATTTGCGCAACGTCTGCATGATTGCCGACGGATCGCGATGGGCCCCGCCCGGCGGCTCGGCCACGACGCGATCCACCAGACCCAGCGTCTTCAGCCGGTTCGCCGTGATCCCGAGCGTTTCGGCTGCGTCGGGCGCTTTGTCCGCGCTCTTCCACAGGATCGAAGCGCAGCCCTCGGGGGAAATCACGGAGTAGATCGAATACTGCAGCATGAGCATGACGTCACCGACAGCGATCGCCAGCGCGCCGCCGGACCCGCCTTCGCCGATGATGGTCACGATGATCGGCACGCGCAAATCCGCCATCGCATAAAGATTGCGGCCGATCGCCTCGGATTGCCCGCGTTCCTCCGCCCCAACGCCCGGATAGGCACCCGGCGTATCGACGAAGGTCATCACCGGAATGTTGAATTTCTCGGCAAGCTTCATCAACCGCAGCGCCTTGCGATAGCCTTCGGGCTTGGGCATGCCGAAATTTCGGTAAAGCTTGTCCTTGGTGTCGCGTCCTTTCTGGTGCCCTATGACCATGACCGACTGACTGCCGAAACGTGCCAGCCCGCCGATGATCGAGGGATCTTCCGCGAACAGCCGATCGCCCTGCAATTCTTCGAAGTCTGCGAACAGGTTCTGAAAGTAATCCAGAGAGTAGGGCCGCTGGGGATGCCGCGCGACTTGCGAGATCTGCCACGCCGACAGCTTCGCGTATATATCCCGCGTCAGCGTGCCGCTTTTCTTCTGCAGGCGCGATATTTCCTCGGAGATGTCCACCGCGGAATCGTCCTGCACATAGCGCAACTCCTCGATCTTTGCCTCTAGCTCGGCGATCGGCTGCTCGAAATCCAGAAATGTCGTCTTCATGGGGCGCTATTGTAATGACAGTCAGGCAGGAATAGTTCGGGAAGTCCGGCTACTTGCCATACTGGGATGCCAGATAATCGACGATCATCTGCGCATCCGCCTCGGACACGGGCGCGCCCATCACCCTGATCATCTTGTTGACCGAGGCTTCCCAACCCTTTCGATCGAGAATCGGCGAGTTCATCGGAATATAGTCAAGGCTGTGACACATCGAACAGTTGGTCTCCACCAGCGTCTTTCCCGGCGCGTTCCTGAGCTGCAAATCGCTCTCCCCGGCCGTTGCAGCAAAGGCGAATGACAGGACACCTGCCAGGAGCGTTTTCATGGGTTTCTCCTAACTCACGTCGATCTCGATGCGCTGGATCACGTTGTTATGGTAGCCGGCCGGATTGAAGATCAGGTCGAAAGTCTGCGTTGCGCCGGCGCGATTGGTGGCCCTGGCCAGTACAACATGGCGGCCCTCGCGCGCGGGCATGAAGCGATGCGTCCACTGCCGCCAGGCAAAACGCCCCTGATCCGTACCCAATGGTGCCGTTTGCCAGACGCTGCCGCCATCCACCGATACCTCCACGGTAGCGATGCCGTAGCCGCCATCCCAGGCGACTCCGCCAATCGTCACGGCTTCGCCTTGCCTGAGGTTTGTACCGGCGGACGGGGTGGTGATTAACGAATTGACCACCATCTCCGTGATCGGCGTATTGGAATCGGTGTCCTGGGTGACAAAACGATCGATGATCGGGAATCTTCCTTTGGGGATCCGGTACGCCGGATTCATCCAGAAGCCCTTGAATGGCTGCGACAGCGCGCCGATGAACGTGACGTGCTTCATCCAGTACGTGGCCGTCCAGCCCGGCACCACGATGCGCGCAGGAAATCCGTTCCAGTGTGGCAGCGCTTCGCCGTTCATCGCAAATGCCACCAAGGTATTTTCGTCCATGGCCTTCCACAAAGGCAGGCTCTTGACGAAATCCGGCGTTTTGTCGAGCAACGCCCCATCGGCACCATCGAATGCGATCTCAAGCGCGTCTTTCTTCAACCCGGCCCGGTTCAAGATGTCGCGTAAGCGGACGCCGCGCCACTTCGCGTTGCCCATTGCCCCGTGCCCCCATTGCACGCCGGCCACATGCGGCTGCGAAAAACCGCGCCGGTTTCCCGAGCACATGCACACCGCCGCGATCTCGACCGGGTCGAAATCGCGCGTTAACGTTTCATAGGTCAACTCGAACGGCTTGTCGACGGATTCGCCGCCGACCGCCAGCCGCCATTGCGCTGCATCGATTTCAGGTATGCCGGCCAGGTGATAGCGCACGAAAAATGCATCGTTCGGCGTATACGCCTCATTGAAATAGCTCACCGGCGTTTCGAAGTTGGGAGGCCTGTACGTCTTTCTTATCAGGGGCAGTTTGCCCGGCAGGCGATCCAGTTGCTCGATTGCGCCTACGGGTAACGTCGCGGGGCCGGGATCGCCGGCGCCGTGCAAGCGGGTCGCACCGGCAAGCAGCAAACCGCCCGCCGAGGCTTTCAGAAATCGCCGTCTGCCATGCATCGTCTGGTTCTTCCGCGTTGCTTCTGACTCCCGTCCTCAGAACAGCACGCCGCTCTGACCGCGAGGATCACTGGCCGTTGCGATACGGCCCGTTTTCTTGTCGAAGAATACCGCCTGCATGTTACCCCACTTGCGTCGGCCCGGCTCCACTGTGTGTCCCTTCGCCCTGAGCGCCTGGATCCAGTCTTCGGTAAAGCTTTCCGGTTCGATTTCGATGCGATCGGGCACGTATTGATGGTGAAAGCGCGGCGCGGCAAGCATGCGTTCGAGGTCGTGCTGTGGGTGGCCGACATAATCGAGAATGCCCTGCAGCACCATGGAAATGATGCGCGACCCGCCTGGTGTCCCCAGCACCAGGACACCGCGCTCGTCCTCGACGAACGTGGGCGACATGGATGAAAGCGGCCGTTTTCCGGGAGCGATGGCGTTGGCCTCGCCCCCGGTAAGCCGGTACAGGTTCTGCGCGCCTGGCGCCAACGCGAAGTCGTCCATATGATTATTCAGCAGCACGCCGCTGTCGCCGGCGACGAATGCGGAGCCAAAGGGCCCGTTGATCGACAGGGTTGCCGCAACCCGATTACCCTCGGCATCGATGATCGAGAAATGCGTGGTATCGGTTGATTCCTCCCCTTGTGCCGGGAGTTCCGCGCTCGGCGTCGCCCGTTGCGGATCGATGGTTGCACCGCGGCTTCTCGCATAATCGCGTGACATCAGTTTCGCCACCGGCACATCGGTAAAATCCGGATCCCCCATGTAGCGGGAACGATCCTGATACCCGCGACGCATGGCTTCGGCCACGTAGTGTGTGCGCGCCGGCGGGGAGAGGGTCGCCAGATCGACCGCCTCGAGAATAAACAGGCTCTGCGCGAGCACCAGTCCACCGGAAGACGGCAGCGGAGCGGCCGTGATCGTGGCGCCGCGGTAGGTGAACTTCAGCGGCTTGCGCTCTACTACCCGATAGCGCTCGAGATCGGACAGTTCCCACAAACCGCCGGCGGCGTTCACGGCCTGCGTCAGCTTGCGCGCGAAATCGCCCCGATAGAATCCGCGCGCCCCTTGTGCGGCGAGCAGGCGCAAGGTCTGCGCCAGTTGCGGCTGCACGACCATGAAGCCCACGCCCGGTGACTTGCCCGCATCGAGAAAGCTGCGCGCCGCGCCGGCATCGGACTGCAGCCCGGCTTCGCGCATGGCGCTTGCCCGTGCATAGCGCGCATCCGCGGCGAAGCCCCGCTCTGCCAGCTTGATCGCCGGCGCCAGCGCGTGCGCAAGCGGCAATTTGCCGTAGCGCCGGACCACCCAATCGAATGCGGCGGGCTCACCCGGGATGCCGGCGGCCGTCGCACCGTCCAGCGATGCCCGTTGTCTTGCCTGCCCCTCGCGATCGACGAAAAACTCGCGCGTCGCTCGCGCGGGAGCAGTTTCCCGCGCATCGATGAACACGTCCAGGCCATCGGCAGCGCGATGCAACAGGAAAAATCCGCCGCCGCCAATGCCCGATGCGAACGGCTCGACGACCCCAAGCGCAGCCGCCACTGCCACCGACGCATCGAAGGCGTTGCCGCCTGCTTCAAGCACTTCGCATCCGGCCTGCGTGGCAAGCGGGTGCGCCGAAGCGATACCGCAGGATTCCGCCGCTATCGCCCCGCGCGCGACGACGAGCAGTAGTAGCAGGCAGCTGATCAATACACGGGCAACAGGCTGTTTCACGCGCGACACTCCTCGGATGCAGGAATTCATCATCATAGCTTGGTCCTTCACCGCGCATCCTCGGGCTTTCTGACGCGAAACCATGCCGCATACAGCGCGGGCACGAACAACAGCGTCAGCACGGTTGCTGAAATCAGACCGCCCATGATCGCCACGGCCATGGGTCCCCAGAAAGTACTGCGTGAAAGCGGGATCATGGCCAACACCGCCGCAAGTGCAGTCAGGACGATCGGCCGAAACCGGCGCACGGTCGCATCTACAATGGCATTCCATTGTGCATGGCCGGCAGCAATATCCTGCTCGATCTGGTCGACCAGGATCACCGCGTTGCGCATGATCATGCCGAATAGCGCGATGACGCCGAGATTGGCCACAAAGCCGAAGGGCACGTTCCATGTGAGCAGGATGATGATCACGCCGATCAACCCCAGCGGCGCGGTCAGAATAACCATGATGACCCGCTGAAAGCTCTGCAGCTGGATCATCAGCAGCGTCAGCACGGTGATGATCATGAGGGGCATTACGGCGATGATCGAATTCTCGCCCTTCGCGCTCTCCTCGATCGCGCCCGCCATCTCGATGCGGTAATGCTCGGGCAATCGGTCGCGCAGCGCGTCGAGCTGCGGATTGACCTGCCTTGACACCACCGGCGCCTGCACGTCGCCAAGGATATCCGCGCGCACGTTTACCGCCGGCTGGCGATTGCGTCGCCAGATAATGCCTTCCTCGAAGCCGTATTCAATTCTTGCGATCTGCGCCAGCGGAATCCATTTTCCCGACTGGGTCGGCACATTGATCTCGGCCAGCCTGCCGGGGTCAACCCGCTCCTGCGTTTCCGCCCGCGCCAGCACCTCGATCAACCGGTCGCGCTCTCGATACTGCGTGATGCTGAAGCCCGTCAGGATCGAATTGAGCACCGTCGACAGCCCTTGGGAACTCACGCCGATGACACGAGCCTTGTTCTGATCGATCTCGAGGCGGATGGTCTTGACTTGCTCGTTCCAGTCGAGGTGCACGTTGTGCGCGTGGGGATGGGCTCGCACGATCGACGCTACCTCGAAGGCGATGCCGCGAACCGTGGCGATGTCCTTGCCGATGACCCGGAACTGTACCGGGTAGCCGACCGGCGGACCGTTCTCCAGCCGGTTTACGCGCCCGCGCAGCATCGTGAAATCCCGCTCGAGCAGGCCGTTGAGCTTGTCGTAGAGCACTTCGCGCGCCTCATTGTCACGGCTGACGATGACGAATTGCGCGAAATTCGGGTGGCCCAGTTGCTGGTCGAGCGGCAGATAGAACCGCGGACTGCCGTTGCCAATGTAAGCGACAAAATTCACGACGTTCGGGTCGCCCTCGAGCTTCTCCTCGAGCCGCTTTACCTGCACTTCGGTGGCTTGGAAGGACGCCCCTTGCGGAAGCCATAAATCAACGATGAGTTCCGGCCGATTGGATGACGGGAAGAACTGATTCTGCACAAAGCGAAATCCTGCAATCGACACGACAAACACGATCGCAGTCACCACGATGACCGTTTTGCGGTAATTGACGCACCATGCCACCAGCGCGCGAAAACGGCGGTAGAAGCGCGTGTCGTACACGTCGCCCCGATGTTCCTGTAGCGGCGCTGGCGCCGGTACCAGGCGGGGAATCCGGCGGTACAACGGCACGTGCACGAAGCGCCGCAGCCAGGACGGGGGCGCTGCGCCATGCGACGGGTCGGGCAATAATTTGTAACCCAGATATGGTGTGAACAGTACCGCGACGACCCAGGATACGAGCAGCGCGATGGTCACCACGGCGAATATGGAAAAGGTGTATTCGCCCGCGGAGGACTTGGCGAAACCTACCGGAGTGAACGCCGCGGCGGTGATCAGCGTGCCGGTCAGCATCGGAAACGCAGTCGAGGTATAGGCAAACGCGGCGGCTTTCGCCCGCTCCATTCCTTGCTCCATCTTGGTCGCCATCATTTCCACGGAAATGATGGCATCGTCGACCAGCAAGCCGAGCGAGATGATCAGGGCGCCCAGCGAAATGCGCTGAAGGTCTATCCCGTACAGGCGCATCAGCAGGAAAGTCACCGCCAGCACCAGCGGAATGGATAACGCCACCACCAGGCCGGTGCGAAATCCCAGACTGAAGAAGCTCACGGCGAGCACGATGACCACGGCTTCCAGGAGCGTCTTCATGAACTCGTCGACGGATCGTTTCACGACGGCAGGCTGGTTGGAATACTGATGCACTTCGATGCCGACCGGCAGATCTTTCGCAATGCGCGTGAACGCGTGGTCGAGGTCCTCGCCAAGCCGCAGGATGTCGCCGCCCCTGGCCATTGATACGGCCAGTACGATCGCCTCCTCGCCCATATAGCGCACTTTCTGGGTAGGCGGATCAGCGTAGCCGCGATACACGTTGGCGATGTCTCCCAGCCGGAAGAGCCGCCCGTTCGCCTGGATTCCTATCTCGCGGATGCTCTCGACGGAATCGAAACTGCCGGAGATGCGCAAAGCCATCCGATCCGAACGCGTGTCGATCGAGCCGGACGGTGTCATCGCGTTTTGCTCACGCAGGACGTTGAAAATCGACAGCGGATCGATACCGAGCGTCGCGAGTTTGCGATGCGACATCTCCACGTAGATCTTCTCTTCCTGGTCGCCCAGGATTTCCGCTTTCGCTACGGCCGGAACATTGAGTATCTCCTTGCGTATTTCCTCGACGTAGTCCTTCAGTTCTGCATAGTTGAAGCCGTCGCCGGTAAATGCATAAAGGTTGCCGAACACATCGCCGAACTCATCGTTGAAGAAGGGACCCAAGGTGCCGGCAGGCAGGGAATTCTGGATATCCCCGACTTTCTTTCTGACTTGATACCACAGGCCCGCGACTTCGCGCGGAGGCGTCGCATCCTTGAGCGTTACGAATATGGTGGTTTCGCCGGACTTCGTGTAGGAGCGCACGCTGTCCAGATACGGCGTCTCCTGCAGTTTCTTCTCCAGGCGCTCCGTCACCTGTTGCTCCATCTCGGCGGGCGACGCACCAGGCCACAGCGCCCGGATCACCATGACCTTGAAGGTAAACTCCGGATCTTCCGCCTGACCCAGCCGGAAGTAGGAAACCAGACCCGCTGCAAACAATGCCAGCATAAAAAAAAGCACCAGCGACTGGTGCCTCAATGCCCAGGCCGAAACGTTGAAGTCCTTCATTGCGCAGCGTCCGGGCCGGGCTCGTCCCTGATACGGACTTTCTCCCCGGCGAACAATTTATGCACACCCGCGCGCACCACGATGTCCCCGGCTTGCAGTCCCGAACGTATTCCCACCTTCTCGTCGACATACTCGCCGGCTTCGACCCGCACCAGTTTCACCTGGCTCGTCACCTTGTCCACGACCCAGACGGCCGCGTGGCCATTGTCCTGATACAGTGCCGTTGCCGGCAGCATGATTTGCGCTGCCGGCTGCACGCCCCGAAGATAGACGTTCGCCGTCATCCCCAGCTTCATCGCGGCATCGCCATCTACCACGCTGACTTTCGCGGCATAGGTGCGCGTCACCGGATCGGCGGAGGGGCTGACTTCCCTGAGTTTGCCCCGGTAAAGCCGGGCGGGATTCGCCCACAGGGAGATATCGATGCGTCGCGCAGCCCCGAGTTCCGCCAAACGGTTTTCAGGCACGTTGATTGCCACTTCCCGGTCATCCGTGCGCGCCACCTTCATGACTGTTTGCCCGGCGGCCACCACCTGACCCACCTCCGCCAGGATCGCGGTCACCACGCCGGCGTGATCCGCCACCAGCTCGGTGTAGTCGGCCTGATTGCGCGTCACCGCAAGTTGCGCCTGCGCCTGCTCAAGACGGGCTTGCGCGACGTTATAGGCGTTTTGCCGCCGGTCGAATTCGGCCTTGCTGATGAACTCCTTCTGGTACAGCTCGGTATAGCGCGCGAGTTCGGATTTGCTCTGCTCGTATTCGGATCTTGCAGCCGCAAGCTGCGATTGCGCGCTACGCGAGTTCAGTTGCTGATTCTCCGGGTCGAGCCGGATCAGCACATCTGCCTTGCTGACCCGACCTCCGACTTCGATATTACGCGCGACGATTTTTCCCGGTACCCGAAAGCCAAGGCTGGTTTCGTAACGCGGCCGGACTTCTCCCGAGTACGCGACGTCGCTTCGCGCGCTGCCAAGGGTCACGTGCACGACGGTCACGAGTCTTGCCGGCGGAGGCGGTTGCGTCGGCTCGCTGCACCCCATGCACAGCACGAGTAATGCGCCGCTGCACAAGGCGGTGAGCGAGAACGCCTCGCAAGATACCGCACTCATCACACCGCCCGCTCGGGAATGATCGGAGCGCCAACCATCGCCGGTGGCGCGACCATCACAGATTGACGGTGACGGACTGGCCGGGTTTGAGCAATGCTGCCTGCTGCGGCACCGGCCGCGCTTCCACCCGGTAACGCAACTCCTGCGAGCTGCCCGCGGACGATTGCGACGTGGCGAACGGAGAGATGTAGCTGATGTTCGCCTGGACCGGCCCCTCGCACTGGCGACAGATCAGTGTCACTGCACGGCCGTTTTGCAGTTGCGCCGCTACGACAAGAGGCACTTCGAAGCTCACCTTGAGCTTTTCGACCGGCAGGATCGCCACGACCGGTGCGCCGGCAGGCACCCAGTCACCCTGTCGGTACAGCGTTTCGATGACGATACCGGTCGCGGGTGCGCTGGCGGACTTGAGCATGAGCTTCCATTCGGCCTGCGCGAGTTCGTTTTTCAGTGTCTCGATCTCGTCGCGTGTAGCCCCCGCCGATTTTTCCTTCGCGCTTTTAATGCGCTCAAGTCGGTTCGCCACATCGGCATGCGCCAGAATCTCCGCTGCTTCGGCCTGCGAGAACAGGCGCGCGCCCTCGCTGACGGTGGCACCCCGTGCTACATCCAGCGAAGAAAGATTACCCGCCACCGGCGCGGCCAATTTTACGATCTCGCCTTCCGTCACGCCGCGAAAGGATTTCAGGTCCTGGCGCGCGCAGGCACCTGCAAGCGCGATGAGCACCACCGCGAACAGGCGACTGACTGTAATGGACAGGCTGCTGCTTGTCACTGCACGTCTTCCTTGAGCAGGGCGTTGACGTCGGCCAGGTCGGCTTCGGCCAGTTTGCCCAGTGCCGCCTTGAGCCGCAACTGGTTCACGATGGTGTTGTACAGCGCCTGCGCCAGGTCGCGCTGGGCCGCAGCCAGTT
>CBDDRM010000144.1:0-9118 GCA_965233135.1 uncultured bacterium
GAAATGGCACACACCCTCCCGGCGATATGGATCGCAATCGAAACAGGGCGTTGGCTTCGAGCAGCTCGCGACGTCGAGGTTGGCCGCAGCCCTCCCCGGACACAGCTGCTGAACCGGTTTGACTTGATTCTGCGCGCGGGCATAGCATGCCCTGGCGATGGCCTCATGCACGAATCGCCAGCCATCGCTGAAAAAGAATTCCAACCGGAGGAGAAAATTATGTTCGCCAGAAACAGTTGGACGGGAAAGCTAGCGCGCATCGTCGCCACCGTGGTATTCGCCACGCTCGCGTCCTGCCAGACCATGACATCGCAGGACAAGGTTGCGCAAAAGGATGGCTTCTTCACCACGCGTGACGGCGTGCGCCTGCATTATGTCGAAGCCGGCGCGGGCAAGCCGTTGGTGCTGATTCCGGGCTGGTCGCAGACAGCAGCGCAATTCAAGCATCAGATCGACGGGCTCAGCGACCAGTACCGCGTGATCGCCATCGACATGCGCGGGCACGGCGAATCCGACAAACCCGCTCACGGTTACCGCATCCACCGCCTGTCCGCCGATGTGCATGAGTTCCTGGAAGCTAAGGGCCTCAAGGATGTCACGCTGGCCGGACATTCGATGGGTTGTTCGGTGATCTGGGGTTACTGGGAATTATATGGTGCGGACCGGGTGTCGAAGCTGATCCTGATCGACCAGATGCCGATGATCACGGCAAATCCGGTCTGGCCCGAACAGGAGAAAGTCGACGCTGGCGCCATTCTGGATAAGAACTCGCTCTACGACGTGACGAATTCGCTCGCCGGAGTCGACGGGGTCAAGACCACCGAAGGATTCATCACCGGCATGTTCACCAAGCAATATCCGCGCAACGAACTCGATTGGGTGATTCAGCAGAATCTGAAGATGCCGCGACCCTATGCCGCTCGCCTGCTCTATGACCATGCCACGAACGACTGGCGCGACCAGATCCCGCGCATCAATATTCCGACCCTGGTGGTCGGCGCAAAAACCAGTCTCGTGGGTTGGAAGTCGCAACAGTGGATCGGCAGCCAGGTGCCCGGCTCGCGTGTGGAAATCTTCGAGGAAGCCGAAGGCGGCAACCATTTCATGTTCATGGAGAATCCACAGAAATTCAACCGGATCGTCAGGGATTTCATGGGATAGGCCGGCGGGCCGTTGGAGAAAAACGCTTCGACGCAAACGTAGATCCCATCGCAGACCCGGCAGGCATGTGCACTTTCGCCCGGTGATTGCCGGTGATGGATCTAGAACCTGAAAGATTGCGCACTGGTCCGGCCTGGCGCACAGTCGCGCCAGTGCCGGTGCCAGTTGTTTGTCGAGCCTCCTGCTCCTGGCCTGGAACCTCGACGTCCGATTCCGATCAAAATCAAGGATATTGCCGGACACTCCTGCGCCGCCGGCCGTGACGTCTTTCCGGCGAGGCACCATGGGTGCTCGAGAGCCGGTGCTCGCCTGACGCCTGCTCGAGGCTGATTCAATAAGGATTACCGATGTCGGATTTAACGAGAACCAGCGATGAGGTCCCCGGTTCAACGGGATTCTGGTCCGCGATCAAGAAAGCCGCAAACCGGGTGCAGGACTGGTTCGTGATCCAGTCGACGCCGGTCAAGCTCAGCGTTTTAGCCATTGCCATCCTGATTCCGGTCACCGGTATCTACTCGATCGTGCTGCTGCAAAAGCATGCAGCAGTGGCTGAGCAGATCCGGAACATGTCCGTGACTGGAAAAACCGGCGAAGGCCTTTGGACGATCAACGACAAGCTGCCGGTGGTATTCGGTACCGGCTCGATGTTGAGTTTCCTCGAAACCAATCCCGTAGAGCGCATTACGGTGATCTATAAACCGCTCACCTGGAATGTCTCGGAGCGCATCATCCTGATCGAATCGCAGGGCAAGCAGTACGCGTATTACCCGAGCGATATGGAAACCAAGATCTTCACCGACAAAGCCGTGACGGCGCCCTGGGGCGGCAAACTTGCGTTCGTGCCGCGCGGCGAACTCGCCGAAACCAGTCGCGATTTGCTCGCGCGTCTGGATCAGCGTTTTGCCGGTGCGCGCCCGCAGTCCGACAAGGACGCGTGGCTGGCCGGGCTCAGCGCCGCGCTGTCGGTGGTCCTGACCCTGGGCTTGCTGGGTTTTCTGTTCTATCAACTCAGGAACCAGTTCAAGTCGCTCAAGTTCATCGAGCCCGCGCACGTGCATGGCTCGATCGACGATCTGGTGGGCATGGACGATATCAAGGCCGAAGTCGCGCAGATCAAGGACCAGTATCAGCGCCGCGCGGAATATGCCGAGTACGGCATCGACAAGCCGTTCAACGTGATGTTCAGCGGTCCGGCCGGAACCGGCAAGACCAAGCTGGCAAGCTACCTGGCCAAGGAACTGCGGTTGCCAATCCTGTTTCATTCGGCGGCCAACCTGGAAACGGGCTTCGTGGCGGGCGGATCGAACACGCTCAATCGCATCATGGCCATGGCCAAACGCAGACAGCGCTGCATCGTATTCCTGGACGAAGCGCAGGATCTGTTCATGAAACGCGGCGGCCGGCGCAAGTTCGACGACGATACGGCGAACACCCTGCTTTCGGTGCTCGATGGCGTGCGCAGCAAGCATGCCGCCGAGATCATCTGGATCGTCGCCAGCAATTTCAACAGCGAGTCCATGCAGATGGACCCGGCCATGCTGCGCCGATTCCAGATGAAGGTGGATTTCCGCATGCCCAACCGGGAAGAGCGGCTGGCCATCATCCATCACTACCTGGCGCAGCGCGCGGACAAGGTGCGTCCCAACCTCGACCTGCGCCACCTCGTCGAGGTCACCGAAGGGCGCAGCCCGGCCGACCTGGAAACCATCGTCAACCAGGCGGGCATCACGGCAGTACAGGCCGGCGTCATGATCGGCGACGACACGCTGATGCAGGCCGCGGAGCGCATGCTTGTTGGCAACGTCAACACGAACACCACCAAGGAACGCGAGCGCGACCGGCGCATCATCGCCGTGCATGAGATCGGCCATTTTCTGGTGGACCTCGAACATGAACGCAAGCTCGCCAAAGACGACTGGGACCAGATCCTGGCGGACATGAAGACCATCAAGATCTCGCTCAAGGCCAACCCGCGCAACAACGCGCTGGGGTTCGTGTTTCACAAGCAGGGCATCAATCTTCTGAAGACCAAGGGCGACATCGAGCACGATGTTCGCGTACTGCTCGGCGGTATGGCCAATGAAGAACTGTTCTTCGGAGAGGACGGCACGACGAACGGCGCGCACAACGACATCACGCGCGTGACCGAACTGCTGCATCACGCGGTCGGAGAAATGGGCATGTATCGCAAGACGCGGCTTAACTTCGGCGCGCTCGCCAAGGACGGCAAGGGCAGTGGCGGCGACGTGGACGAGGAAACGCGCAGTATCATGGAAGCGCAAAGCGAGCGCCTTTACAGCGAGACCAAGGCCGCTCTGGTCCGGCACAAGGCGCTCACGGAGCATCTGGTGGGCAAGCTGCTGGAGGCAGGCGAAATCAGCCTGCACGAGGCGTTGTCGGAAATTCGCAGCTTCGAAGCGACGATGCAGCGCAAGGCGCCGGTCATGTCGTTTGCTGAGCGCGTCGAAACGAAAGTGCACTAGCGCCGTGACGCGGCATTGCGGCCGGCCTCGGGCGAACATTTGACCCTCAGGCACGGACACCGGCCGGTGCATGCACGGCCGGAGGCGCCCGCCGTTATACTCTTGGCCGTCTGCCTCGCTCCCCGGGTGTCATGTACCAGCATTACTTCGGACTTGCCGAAGCGCCGTTTTCCATCGCGCCGGACCCGCGCTATCTGTATTTGAGCCAGCGCCACCAGGAGGCGCTCGCGCATTTGCTGTATGGCGTGAACGGCGATGGCGGCTTCGTGCTGCTTACCGGCGAAGTGGGCGCCGGCAAGACCACGGTGTGCCGCGGGCTGCTGCAACAGATCCCCCCCTCCTGCGATGTCGCTTATATCTTTAATCCGCGGCTGACCGTGGAAGAGCTCCTCTCGACCATTTGCGCGGAGTTCGGCATCGAGTGCCCGCCCGGCAATACCAGCATCAAGGTGTTCGTCGATTGCATCAATGTCCACCTGCTGGATGCCCATGCACGCGACCGGCACACGGTGCTTATCATCGACGAAGCGCAGAACCTCTCGGCCGATGTGCTCGAACAGATGCGCCTGCTGACCAATCTGGAAACCGACAAGCGCAAGTTGCTGCAGATCATCCTGCTCGGGCAGCCCGAACTCGCGCAGTTGCTCGAGCGCCCGGAACTGCGCCAGGTCAGCCAGCGCATCGTCGCGCGATATCACCTCGGCCCGCTCACCAAGAGCGAAACGGAGGCCTATGTGCGCCATCGTCTGGAAGTGGCGGGCGCGCTGCGGCCGCTGTTTCCCGCGTCGCTGATGGGCCGCATCTACCGCCTGAGCGGAGGCATTCCGCGCGTCATCAACGTGCTGTGCGATCGCGCGCTGCTGGGAACCTACGTGCAAGGCAAAGAACGGGTGGATCGCGCCACACTGGCGCAGGCCGCGCGCGAAGCCTTCCCACAGGCCGCGCGCCGCAGCCTGGTTCTGCCGCTTGCGATGGTCCTGATTTTCGTGCTGGGCGGTGCGTTGGCGATACTGCTGAACCGCATGGAACTGCGCGACGCCGCGCCGGGCGCAGTGCGCGCCATCACGGCTCCTCCCGCAGCTCAGGCCGTGCCCGCACCACCCGTGCAGGCGGCTGTCGCGCAGGCGTCCGCAGCATTGCCGGGGGTGCTGGCCTGGCCGGCGAGCGAAGAGCGCGCGCGTAGCGAGCAGATCGCATATCGCGCGTTGTTTGGCGCATGGAACGCGGCCTATCAAGGCGCGGATGCCTGCGTGCAGGCACAGGATCTCGGGTTGCGCTGTCTGACTGCGCGCGGTGGCCTGAACGACCTGCGACAAATGAACCGGCCTGCGGTGCTGGTGTTGCGCGATGAAGACGGCGAGCCGTTTCATGCGACACTCACTGCCCTGGACGAGCAAAGTGCAACGTTCACCATCGGCAGCGTCAGAAGCACCGTCGCATTGGGTGCTTTGGCCGCCCAATGGGCAGGCCAGTACACTTTGCTGTGGCGCTTGCCGGCGGAGGCGCGCGAAAATATCCGCTCGGGAGAAGGCGGGCCCGCCGTGCAATGGCTGGCAAGGCAACTTGCGCTCGCACGGGGAAGCGTGGCCGACGCGGGCAGCCAAACGATGTTCGATCACACCCTGCAACGACAGGTCAAACAGTTTCAACTCGACCAGGGATTAGTTCCGGATGGCCTCGTGGGCCCCCAGACCGTGATACGCCTCGCCGGCGTGGGGGATTCAGAGGCACCGGAATTGTTGCCCCGGCAAAAAGGGCGCTAGTGCATGTCTTATATTCTCGACGCATTGAGGAAATCCGATTTGCAACGCCAGCGCGGCACCGCGCCGACGCTGCTCGCGGCGCAGGCTGCTCCGGCGGCTCCACGACGCCCGGCGCTCGGTGTGTACGTGCTGGCTGCCTTGCTGCTGCTCGGCGCGGGCGTCGTCATCGGCTGGGTGCGGCCCTGGCAGGATGATGCGCCCGTGCGCCACGAGTCCATCGTCGTCAAGCCGGCTGTTCCGTTGGCAAGCGAACCGGCGCCCGCTCCTGCGACAACCGGCGTTCCGCCGCAGTCCCCTTCGCAACCCGCCATGCAATCGGCTCCGGAGCAGGCTCGTGCGGTCAATCCGCCGAGGCCACCGCAGGCGCCTGCGCTGGCTGAATCGGCGAAGCAGGCCACGCCCGAGCGCGTCGTACGCGCAGCGCCGAAGGTCAATGGCCTGCCGCGGGCGGCCGATGCGGATGCGCCTGGCAGCGCTGCGATCACCGGCCCGACTGAACCTGCGCCAGTGATGATCAAGGATTTGCCGCTATCGATCCGCGCGGAACTGCCTGCCATGAAATTCACGGTGCATGCCTGGTCCGCAGATCCGCAACGCCGCCTGGTCGGCATCGACAGCCGGATTCTGCGCGAGGGCGATAACGTCGCGCCGGGCCTGAAGCTCGAGCAGATCACCCCCGACGGCATGATCTTCGACTTCAAGGGATACAGGTTCCAGCGCGGAGTCAAGTAAGGCTCGTAACGGCGTGTAGCGCGTGTCGGCGTGACGTTCGTGAAGATCGTGACGGCGTGACCCTAGAGGTAACGGGCTCATGATTTTATCGTCATACGCCGTGACGCAATTTCGGCATGTGAAAAATCACCTAATACACTCACGACCGTCACGCCGTCACGACCGTCACGACCATCATGGCATTTGTTAAAGTATCGCGATGGCGAACCCGCTTTCAAATGTTGCGTGGGACCATTGCCTGCTCGAAGCTTCGCCAAACCGGCAGGCCGAGGCGGCTTTGCGCCGGGAAACCGGCCCTGTGCCGGCCTGGTTGCGTTACTTTCTGAGTTGCCCGTGGCTGGCCAGGGCCGGGAACGAGCTGGGCGTCTACGACAGTCTCCTGGTGCACCTGGACTACCAGACCATAGATTTGCTGGCACTGGTCGTGAGCCGCGAGAACGCCTGCCGCTATTGTTACTCCATCACCCGGATGCAGCTGCGCGTGCTTGGCATGTCGGAATCACGCATGCAGGAACTCGAGCAACGGCTTGCCGGCGACGCGTTGGATGCAAGGGATGCGGCCATCGTGCACTTCGCGCGGCGCTTTACGCGCTGCATGCCGCTGATCACACCACGTGACCTCGACCCGCTGCGCGAGACGGGGCGCAGCGACGCTGAGATCCGCGAAATCGCATTCGCCGCCGCCTCGGTGGCATTTTTTAATCGCCTTGCAACGATCTCGGCATTACCGCCGCAGTCGTGGGAGCAACTCACCGATCGCTGGTTTGCGCCGCTGTTGCGTCCGTTTCTGGCGCGTTTTTTCCGGGGTGTGCGCAAGCTCGGGGCACCGATGCCGTTCGTTCCGCAACCGGATGGGCCTTTCGCGGAATTGCTGGGACATTACCGGGATTCACCCATCGGGCCGGTGTTGGTCCGCACATTGGACGGCATGTGGAATTCTTCGATTCTGAGCCGCCGTTGCAAGGCGCTGATGTTTGCTGTGATCGCGCACGGTCTGGGCTGCGAGAGTTCCAGGGCCGATATCGCCGCAGTGCTCGAGAGCGAAGGCATGACAGCGCAAGGCGCGGAAAAGATCATCGCGCATCTCGGCGGTGACGCTCTGGCCGACGAGGAAAGCGCGCTGCTCGCCTTTGCGCGCGATACGATCTGGTACGAACCCATTCAAATCCAGCGTCGCGCGCGCGGCTTGCGGGACCAGTTGTCCGTCGCGCAGTTCGTAGAGGCGATTGGGGTGGCTTCACTCGCCAACTCTTTGAGCCGGCTCTGCGCCGTGCTTCCGAAGCAGCCGTGAGCGCGAATCTGACTCTCGTGATGCTGTTGATAGTGCTGGCCGCGCTGCTCGTGTGGCAACAACAGCGCTTGCGCGCGTTGCGCGCGCGCATCGAAGGATCCGCGGCTGAACTGCAGCGCCTGCAACAGTCCTGTGCCATGCTCGCGCCCGCTGGCGTGGTCGAACGCTTGTTCTCGGATGGTCCGGAAAGCATCGCCGAACACAAGATCTTTACCGCGATGTTCACCGACCTCGCAGGTTACACCGCGTTGGCCGAGCGGCTCGAACCGAAGGTGCTGGCGCAAGTGCTTAATGGCTATTTCCAGCTCGTAAGCGACTCTGTCACCGACCGCCGCGGTCGTATCGGTACTTTTCTGGGCGATGGCATTCTCATTTTCTTCGGCGCACTGGAGCCTAATCCCTGGCAATGCAACGACGCCGTGCAGGCCGCGCTCGCCATTCGTGGCGCCCTTGCGCGCTATAACAGCGAACTCGCGCGGGATGGTCTACCCAACATCGCCATCGGGGTGGGTATTCACCGCGGACCGGGGCTTGCCGCGCTGATTGGCAGCCGCGACCGGCGGGAATACACCGTCGTGGGGCCGACCTTGAACATGGCAGCGCGGGTGCAAGCCCTCACGCGCGAGCATGGGCGGGATATTCTGATTACCGAATCGGTGCGCGAACAACTCGATCCGCGCGTTCGATTGGCAGCCATGCCGGCCACGGCGGTCAAGGGCATCGCGGAACCCGTAGTGACCCATGCCGTGCTCGGGTGGCGCGAGATGAGTACAGCCCTCGCCGAACCGGAAGCTATTTCGCTGCTCAAACGTGACGTTTGAAAAATGAACCGATTGCAGCGCGCGGCAGCGTTATCCCGCCGGTGCGCTGAAGCGAAAGGAGTCAAGCATGAAAACCATGTCCCGTCGTGATGTTCTCGGTGTGATGGGTGCCGCAGTATTGGGAGTTGCTGTTCCATTGCGCGCAAATGCGCAATCGCCGCGCCAGCAATCCTGGCCCCTCAATACGCCGCGGCGCACCGGCATTCACGATGTTGCGCCAGCCCCCGATGGCGGCGTCTGGTTCACCGCGCAGGCGAGCGGCCATCTCGGCTATTTCGATCCTGCGACAGGGCGCGCCGAACTGATTGCGCTGGGTGCCAATTCCTCACCGCACGGCGTCATTCAGGGGCCCGACAAGGCAGCATGGATCACGGACAGCGGCCAGCAGGCGATCGTGCGCGTCGGCTGGCCGGATCGCGCGGTCCGGGGATTCGCGTTGCCCGAGAAAACGCCCTATGCGAACCTGAATACCTGCGCGTTCGATGGCGATGGAGATCTCTGGTTCACGGGGCAAAGCGGCGTAATTGGCAAGGTCACGACGAAAACCGGTGCCGTCATGGTGCGCGAAGCACCCCAGGGGCGCGGACCCTACGGCATGTGCAGTACGCCCAAAGGCGATATCTGGTGGGCATCGCTTGCCGGGTCTTTCATCGCGACGGTGGATCGGCGCACCGGGCAATCCGCGGTGGTGGAGCCGCCGACGAAGCGTCAGGGAGCGCGTCGCGTCTGGAGTGACAGCCGCGGGCGCATCTGGGTCAGTGAATGGGTCAGCGGCAATCTGTCGATGTACGATCCGGCTTCCAAGAAATGGCGCGTCTACAAGGTGCCGGGAGACAACCCGCAGACCTATGCAGTTTACGTAGACGA
>CBDDRM010000145.1:0-57305 GCA_965233135.1 uncultured bacterium
GCCGGAACTCTTCTTGCGCAAGGTCCTGGAACCCCGGTGCGCCGTGCATCCGCAGCAAGGGGGCGGACTCCTCCGTATCGAACTGCCTGAGGCTGCTGTTCCAGCGCGGCGAGACATAGAACTTGGCCGACGACGCGCCCGAGTGCCACTCGAGCAACTCCGCCACCTCCGGTAATGACTTCGACGCCTCCAACGCTGCAGTCGGATTGTGCTCGCGTGCGTTGCCAGACGCGGCGACTACCGCACACGCTGTGAAAAGGCCGGCTATGGTCATGAGAACATAAACATACCGCGTTGCCATGATTCTGCTCCTGTTTGCTTGCCGGCCAGAA
The DNA here is from genome assembly GCA_965233135.1 of uncultured bacterium. GTDB lineage: Bacteria > Pseudomonadota > Gammaproteobacteria > Burkholderiales > JACQAP01 > JACQAP01. The sequence goes on from CBDDRM010000145.1 coordinate 333, forward strand.
TGACATCCCCTGGGTCGGGTTCCGCCCCGCAAAAATTCAGCCAGAGCCGTTCGTGAGCCACGTAAACGCACACGTAACTGCGGTGGGCTCCCGCCCTTCCCTGACTGGTCTCTCGGCAATCTCCCAGTTTCAAAACAGCCGTTTCCGGCAAAGACGCTGAAACCGTCCTGCTCGGCCGCTTAGGGAAAACTCCAAAGCGCACATCGGCAGTGACTGTTGTTCTGGTGGGAGGGTGCGCTGATGCGCGGATTAGTTCTGTGCGCCATCGCACAAAAGGGGCGTTACAGGCAGACGCCATGCCAGGAGCATCGACGCCTCGCTCGCAGCCACCTGAGCTTGTCGTGTCATATGAATGGTAGGAAGAGAGACTGGACAAACGTACACAGAGGCGCCAGGGACGCTTACCAGCGCACATGCACTTGCACGCCCCATGCGGGGGCCTCATGAGGCACGGCGACGTTTGCTGGCGCATAAGGGGCGCCGCCGGGCAGGGGCGACGAGCGTACATTCAGTCCCGGTTTGAAAGCTTGCAGTCGAAACGTGGTTTGCACGCCAAGCAGGTCATCGGATTGCGCGCCGATCACTCCCAACGGATCGGTGAGGAAAAGGATCGTCTTGTCCTTCCAGTCGAGGTCACCTCGTTTGGAACGGATGCGATCGCGAATAGGGGTAAAGACGAACTCTCCGATGAGCGAACCCAGGACAGGTGTAGTCCACAGGTCTTGGTATGAGGGGTGCTCGAAGAAAGCCTCCAGACCGAATTCATACAGGGCGGAGAGCCCCATGGAGAACAGGAACGATCGAGTGCGGTCGAGGCCACGCTCACGTCCGCGGATGTAATAGCTCGCGCCCCAGAAAGGATGCAGGACGTAATTTATGTAATAGTCGTCTTCATCGCGGCGCGGATCGCGAACATTCTCGCCCCATTTCAGCTCCGCCTTATCTTCTTTGCTCCAGCTGGAGACCGATTCCGGCGCGACGTAAAGCACGCCGACAATGAGCAGCTGATAAGTCAGGAAATAAGCCGTGTCGCGGCCCAGGCCTTTCCAGTCCGGGCTGTCCGGTGGAGGCATTCTCCAGCCGTAGCCGTCGACGGGCTGGGGTTGCGCGTCTGCGTTTGGGCGCATCGCCAGAGAGACTGAATCGGCCTCTTGTGCGATGCCGAAGCCGCCGCCGTCCACTTCGGCGGCCGCGGACCAGGATCCCATCAGGAAATAAAGCAACGCAACGAGAGATGGCAGGCGAAGGCGGTGCATCTTGTTTGGTCTTGTTGAACCTGACGGACACCAACGAATTGCACAGGTTCCAGTTGACTGTGATGCAGACTTGGCAATCAAGGTGTGATGCCTGATCTGGAACGCCTCGAATTTGATGCTCGCAACGTAATCCTCTACGAGTTTAAAACATGTTCGTGCGAAAGGGGCGCTCCCGCCTGCCAACAGTATTCCCGGTTCGTCAAGACGTTTGAATAGTGCGATGGGATTATTCGAGTGCCTCGGAGTTTAATGACCGCCGCCTGGACGCGCATTGCCCGCATGACTGCATCTTTCGGATCGTGCGCTTGCTGTGAGAACGATACTGGCGACGTTAATGCCGCGGAAGTTCAATTGGTCTAGCCTGGCCCCGGAGATGAACCAAAGCGCGCATGCGCTTGGCGCAGAGTTCCACAGCGAGCCGGTGCGCGAAGAAGTCCGAGAAGAACCAGGCGAGCAGCAACATGGCGGACGAGCAATGGCTTTTCACCTTCCCCGCGTTAATGACCAATATTCGGCACTCTTGTTAGGAATTCCGACAACTTTTGATCGAACCTGAGGCCAGCCGGATTTTTCAGCGATACGAATGGGGGGTTTTCGCGGCTCAGACTGGCATGCGCGTTGCGAGAAAGCGGGGGCGCGGCCTCGATGTGGAACCGGGCACGAGGCGAGCCCAGCGCTTGCGGACCTTTATGCATGGCAAAAAGCCGATTGCATCAATTCGCGAACCACGGCGATCTCAAGGCAAAACTAGAATGCAGATACCCTTGTCGGCAGTGTGTAACGCTGAATGCCTTGGCGGAGAGGGTGGGATTCGAACCCACGTGCCAGGTCTCCCTGACCATCTGATTTCGAGTCAGCGCCGTTATGGCCACTTCGGTACCTCTCCTGCTTCGTGTGTTATTTTACCAGCGATGCAAGTCATTGCGAATCTTCGCGCTCGCGCTTACCGACATTGGCAATGAGACGACGTCGGGTCCTGCGGCACAAGATTTCACCAAAAACGGCATTGGGAATAGTCGCAGCCGTGTTTCTGGTATCGCTCCCCACCTGCGATACTGAAACGTTATTTGATCGGCGGGTGCCCCCGTTTGGCGATACCGATGAACTCGTCGTACTGGTCTACAACAGTCCCACTACGCGTTTCCTGGGTGCGGACGGCAAATACAGCGGCATCGAACAGGACCTGCTGGACATGTTTGCCAAGGACACCGGCGCCCGACTGCGCCTGATCCAGCGCAGGAATCTCAGCGATGTCCTGCCCGGATTGCGACGGCACGTCGCGCATCTCGCAGCAGCCGGTCTGGCTGCGACCGAGCAACGACGCACGGATTTCATATTCGGCCCTGCCTACCTCTCCGTGCATACGGTCATCGCCTATAACAATGCTCATCCAAGACCGCGCAACGTCCGCGATCTGATCGGCAAGCGCGTCGTCGTCGTCGCCGGTTCCGGCGCGGCGGAGCAATTACGCGATGAAGCCGCCCAGGAGCCCGCACTGAAGTGGCAGGAAATCCGCGACACCGACAGCATGGAGTTGCTCGACCGGTTGGCGAGCGAGGAAGTCGACTTTGTGATCGCCAATTCGAACATCGTTGAACTGGCGCAGAATTTTTCTTCCAACATCGGCCGCGCGTTCAATCTGGGCGAGCCTGAAACGCTTGCCTGGGCGATGCCGAAGGATGCGAATCCGATGCTGATCGAGCGCGTCAACAGCTTCTTCCGGCGCATCAATGCCAACGGCACGCTGCGCGTACTGCTCGATCGCTACTACGGTCATATCGAACGTCTTACGCAGGCCGATGTCGCCAATTTCCTGGAGCGACGCATTCTTGTATTGCCCGAGTATCGACCGATCTTTCAAGAGGCCCAGGAATTGACCGGCTTCGACTGGCGCCTGCTGGCGGCGCTGGGTTTTCAGGAATCACACTGGGATCCGCTCGCGACCAGCCCGACCGGGGTGCGCGGATTGATGATGCTGACCTCGGAAACGGCCGACCGGCTTGGGGTGAGCGATCGGCTGGACGCGCGGCAAAATATCCTCGCCGGAGCGCGTTATCTGCGGATCCTCAAGGATACGTTGCCCCCGCGCATCAAGGATCCGGATCGCACCTGGTTTGCTCTCGCGTCGTATAACATTGGCTATGGCCATCTGGAAGATGCGCGCATTCTGGCCCAGCGCCATGGACTCAATGCCGATTCCTGGGTCGATGTGAAGAAGACGCTGCCGCTGTTGTCGCGTTCCGATTTCTACGTCACGGTTAAACGCGGGTTCGCACGAGGCGGAGAAGCCGTTGTCCTGACCGAAAACATCCGCAATTACTTCGACATCCTGGTGCGGTTCGAGGAACCATATCGGCCGCTTTTTTCCAGCGTCACCGCCGAAGAAAGCTACGTCGCTCCATAATGCGCTAGTTGCGGCGGAGAATTTCCATACCGCCCATATACGCGCGAAGCGCTGCCGGAATCACCACGCTGCCATCGGGTTGCTGGTAATTCTCCAGCACGGCAACGAGGGTCCGGCCAATCGCCAGACCTGATCCGTTCAACGTGTGCACGAATTCGTTCTTGCCCGTCTCGGCCTTGAATCTCGCCTGCATACGCCGCGCCTGAAACGCCTCGAAGTTGCTGCATGAGGAGATCTCGCGGTACGCGTTCTGACCCGGCAGCCACACCTCGATGTCGTAGGTCTTGGCAGCAGAGAAGCCCATGTCACCGGTGCACAATGCGACGGTTCGGAACGGCAACTCCAGGCGCCGCAATATCGCTTCCGCATGCGCGGTGAGCTGCTCCAGGGCCTCGTAGGATTGGTCCGGCCGGATGATCTGCACCAACTCGACCTTGTCAAACTGGTGCTGGCGGATCATGCCGCGCGTGTCCTTGCCGTAGGATCCTGCTTCCGAGCGGAAGCACGGCGAATGGCAAGCGAACTTCATCGGCAGTTGATCCGCGGCGAGCACTTCGTCGCGCACGATGTTCGTGACCGGCACTTCCGCGGTGGGGATCAAGTAGAACTTGCCGCCGTCCGCCCGCGGCACCGCGAACAGATCCTCCTCGAACTTGGGCAGCTGGCCGGTGCCTCGCATGCTCTCAGCGTTGACCAGATAAGGCACATAAACTTCGCTGTAACCGTGCTCGGTGGTGTGAACATCGAGCATGAACTGCGCGAGCGCGCGATGCAGGCGCGCGAGCGCGCCTTTCATCAAGGTGAAGCGCGCGCCGCTGATTTTTGCGGCGGAATCGAAATCCAGCAGGCCCAGCGCGGTGCCCAGATCGACGTGATCTTTCGCAAAATCGAACTGGCGCGGTTCGCCGATGCGCCGCACTTCGGTATTGTCCTGCGCGGTTCTGCCGACGGGAACGCTGGCGTGCGGCAGATTCGGAATCGTAAGCAGGAGATCCGTGAGTCTGGCCTGGATGCCATCGAGTTGCGCCTCGAACGATCTCAATGCATCGCCGACCTCGGCCATTTCTGCCATCAGCGCCGATGTATCCTCGCCCCTGCGCTTGCGTTCGCCAATCTGTTTCGACGAGGCATTTCGCCTGGACTGCAATTCCTGCGTGCGCACCTGGGCATCCTTGCGTTGCTCTTCAAGAGCGCGGAATGCGGCCACATCGAGCGTAACCCCGCGCGTTGCGAGCCGGTTGGCCACTGCATCCAGATCGGCGCGAATCATCTGTACGTCCAGCATTGCCTTGCCTTTGCATCCTTTCTTGTTATTCGGCCGTTGACGGCGCGGCCGTGCGTCTTGTCGCGGGTCAGTCTTTCTGGCGGGCTTTGTCGTCGAGCTCACGCAAATGGGCGAGCTTTTCGGCAATCCGGCCTTCGAGTCCTCGCGCCGTCGGCCGGTAAAACTCCGTGCCCTCCAGGCCGTCCGGAAAATAGTTCTCTCCAGCGGCGTACGCTTCCGCCTCGTCGTGCGCATAACGGTAACTGCGGCCGTAACCGAGTTCCTTCATGAGCTGGGTGGGGGCATTGCGAAGATGCTCCGGCACAGGCCGGGATTTGTCCGACTGGACAAGCGCGCGTGCTTCATTATACGCAACGTAGACGGCATTCGACTTCGCCGCGCATGCCAGGTAGATGACAGCATGTGCCAGGGCGAGCTCGCCTTCGGGCGAGCCCAGCCTTTCGTACGTTTCACAAGCATCCAGCGACAATCGCAGGGCCCGCGGGTCGGCCAACCCGATGTCCTCGACCGCCATGCGGATCAGCCGTCTGCCCACGTAGAGCGCGTCGGCACCACCGTCGAGCATCCTGACCAGCCAGTACAACGCCGCATCGGGCGATGATCCGCGAACCGACTTGTGCAGCGCGGAGATCTGGTCGTAAAACGCATCACCGCCCTTGTCGAATCGCCGCAGGTTCTGCGCCAGGGTCTCTTGCACAAATCCGTCGTCGATCCGCGCCGTGTCACGCAACGTCGCGGCATTGCCGATCGCCTCGACCATGTTCAGAAGGCGCCGCGCATCGCCATCGGCGGCCCCGGTTATCAGTTCGCAGGCCTTCTGCGACCAGGTCTGCGCGGGAAAAGCCCGCGCGACCGCCCGCTTCAATAATTGATCCAGATCGTCATCGGCCAATGGCTGCAGCACATACACGGCAGCTCGCGACAGCAGCGCGCCGTTCACCTCAAAGGAAGGATTCTCGGTCGTCGCGCCAATGAAGGTAACCACTCCGCGCTCGACGAATGGAAGGAAGGCATCCTGCTGCGATTTGTTGAACCGATGGACTTCGTCGACGAACAATATGGTGGCGCGCCCCGACTGCTGCAGGGTGGCCTCGGCTCGCGCAACGGCATCGCGGATATCCTTTACGCCAGACAAGACGGCGGACAACGCGATAAATTCGGCATCGAAGGCATGGGCCATCAGGCGCGCGAGCGTGGTCTTTCCCACCCCTGGCGGACCCCACAGGATCATCGAATGCAGCTTGCCCGATTGGTAAGCCACACGCAGCGGCTTGTCCGGCCCGAGCAAGTGCCGTTGCCCCACGACATCGTCGAGCGTCTGCGGCCGCATGACTTCAGCCAGGGGCGCGACCGGCCGTCTTACTTCGAATAAATCAGTCATCTAGGCATTTCTCGCGGCACGCGACCGCAATGCGACGGGCGTGCGGAGCAACAGATATGCAAGAATACCAATGAAACGGCAGCGAAAGGCTTATTCGGTTACGACGTCAGCCCCCTTGGGCACCGTGAAGGTATAAAGATCGGACGAGGTGTTCTCGGGATTACGCTTGAGGTTGGAAAACTTTATCGTGGTTTTCTGCCCGAAATGGTCATGTAACTCCATCACGTCGAGCGTGTCGCCGCGAAAACCCATACGCACCTTTTCGAACAGGCTGCCTTCGTCATAGGGTTTCACCTCCAACCAGTCCAGTTTCTTGCGCACCCCGACCGCATTCAGGGAGAAATACTTGTCGACATCGTCCGCACCGGCCAACAACGCCGCCGGACTGCTGCCGATCGCCTTGTCAAGACTGCGTTGCGTGACCTGGTTGAGATCCTTGTCATAGATCCAGAGTTTCGAGCCGTCACCCACGATGACCTGTTCGTAGGGTTTGTCGTAGGTCCAGCGAAACTTCCCCGGCCGCTGGAATTGCACGGTGCCGCTGGCACGCTGCTGCACGGAACCATTTGAATCCATGACTTCCTGCGTGAAGGTTGCACGCGCGGAGCGGGTTTGCTCAATGAACGCATGCAGTTTTTCAATGGCGCCGGCATGCGCCGGCAGCGCTCCAAACCCTCCAAGCAGCATCCATGACCACCACAGGCTCATTGGCCACCGCAACTGTTTCAGATATCTCATGACCTACCTCCACCTTCCTAGACCGTCGCGGCAGCATGGCAGTTCCTGAAGCGTCCGCCGGCTGTCGATCAAGCCTCGCTTCTGGAAGGCGCAATGACTTCCCGATTGCCGTTGGACTGCATGCTCGACACCAGCCCCGAGCGTTCCATTTGCTCGATCAGGCGCGCCGCCCGGTTATAACCGATGCGCAGATGCCGCTGCACCAACGAGATCGACGCCCGTCGCGATTTGAGCACAATGTCGACTGCCTGGTCGTAAAGCGGGTCGCTTTCCATATCCGATTCGCCCGCAACGCCGCCGTTCTCCGCCTCGGCGTCGCCGCCGGATAGCACGTCCTCGATGTACTGGGGCTGGCCACGCGATTTCAGATACTCGACCACTCTGTGGACTTCCTGATCCGATACGAATGCGCCATGCACGCGCTGGGGATAACCGGTCCCCGGCGGCAAATAGAGCATGTCCCCTTGCCCAAGCAACTGCTCCGCGCCCATCTGATCGAGAATGGTACGGGAATCGACCTTGCTCGAGACCTGGAACGACACGCGCGTGGGAATGTTTGCCTTGATCAGCCCGGTAATGACATCTACCGACGGCCGCTGCGTCGCGAGCAACAAATGAATGCCTGCCGCGCGCGCCTTTTGCGCCAGCCGCGCGATCAGTTCCTCGACTTTCTTGCCGACAACCATCATCAGGTCGGCGAGCTCGTCGATGACCACGACGATCAACGGCAGCTCCTTCAACGGTTCCGGACTGTCGGGTGTGATGGTAAAAGGATTCGGCAACGGCTTGCCCGCTTTCTCGGCTTCCTTGATTTTCTGATTGAATCCCGAAAGATTGCGCACACCCAGGGTCGACATCAGCTTGTAGCGTCGGTCCATCTCTCCCACGCACCAGTTCAGCGCATGCGCGGCCTGCTTCATGTCCGTGACCACCGGCGTGAGCAAATGCGGAATGCCTTCATAGACGGACAGCTCCAGCATCTTCGGATCGACCAGGATCAAACGCACATCATTCGCGGTCGCCTTGTAGACCAGAGACAGGATCATGGCGTTGATCGCCACCGACTTGCCCGAGCCGGTGGTTCCCGCAACGAGCACATGCGGCATGCGCGCCAGATCCGCGACGACGGGATTGCCCGCGATGTCCTTGCCCATCGCAAGGGTCAGCGCGGAAGCCATCTCGGCGTAGATCTTGGAACTCAGGATTTCCGACAGACGCACGACCTGGCGCTTTGGATTCGGAATCTCCAGACCCATGCAGGATTTGCCGGGAATGGTTTCGACCACGCGCACGCTGACCACCGAGAGCGCACGTGCCAGATCCTTGACCAGGTTGATGACTTGACTGCCTTTGACACCGACGGCCGGTTCGATTTCGTAGCGGGTGATGACCGGACCGGGCTGCGCCGCCACGACTTTAACCTCGATGCCGAAATCGGACAGTTTCTTCTCGATAAGGCGAGACGTGTATTCCAGAGTCTCCGGCGAAAGCATCTCCACATCCGGCGCAGGCTCATCGAGCAGATGCAGCGGCGGCAGCGGAGAATCGGGCAAATCCTCGAACAGGGGTTTTTGCTTCTCCTTGGTGACGCGATCGGATTTTGCGATGACCGTTTTCGGTGGTTCGATACGAATCGGTTCGTGATCCTCGAACCGCTTGCGTTCGACTTCGACGATTTCTTCGCGCTCGACCGCGGCCTGTTCGCCGAATTTTCGATCCTGGCGCATCTCCCACTTGTCGCGCACGAAAACGTAACCCGCCTCGATGACACCCCCGAGCCGTTCCATGACCACGACCCAGGAAAGCCCGGTCAGCAACGACAGTCCCACCCCCCACAGTATCAGCAGAATCAGCGTGCTGCCGGTGAACCCCAGGCCCAACGCCATGGCCGTGCTGACCATCTCGCCCAGGACTCCACCGGGAGATTGCGGTAACTGCGCATCCAGCGAATACAAACGCAGCGCTTCAAAAGCGCTGCTCGCGGTGATCAGAAGCAGGAATCCGGTCAACGCCACCCAAAGTGAGCGCCGGTCGGCCCCTGCCGTGAGTGCGTCGATACGGCGATACCCCCAGACAACCCCGCCGAGCAGTAGCAGTACCCACCACCAGGCCGAAAGTCCGAAAATGTACAGCGCGACATCGGCGATCCAGGCGCCCGCCTTGCCGCCGGCGTTGACGACCTGCTCGCCGGAACCCTGATGGGACCAGCCGGGATCGGTTTTGCTGTAAGTCGCAAAAACCAGCACCAGGTAAAGTGCGGCGCCGATCAGCAGCAGCCACCAGGATTCTCGCAACAGTGCGACGATCTTCGGAGGAAGCGGCTTGCGCGGTTGTTTCTGGGCTGCGGCCTTCGCCGTCGATGATGTTCGCAAGACCAAATTACCTTTTCAGTTTCAAAGAATTATAGCCCATGGTCAACGCGCTCACGTAGTCCAATTTCTGGCGTGGACATGGCCTTCGCGGCGCTGCTACAGTCTTGCTTTTTTTGCGTTGCCACCTCAACTTACGTTCATGACTGCCAATAATTCCAGACATTCGCGGCTTCTTATCCTTGGCTCCGGCCCGGCCGGTTACACTGCGGCAATATATGCTGCGCGTGCCAACCTCAAACCGGTGCTGATCACCGGCATGATTCAGGGCGGTCAGCTCACCACGACGACGGATGTGGACAACTGGCCCGCGGATGTCATGGGGGTGCAGGGGCCCGAGCTCATGGAGCGCTTTCTCAAGCACGCCGAGCGCTTCGAGACCGAGGTTATTTTCGATCATATCCATACCGTCAAGCTGGGTGAGAAGCCCTTTCAGTTGATCGGCGATCAAGCCGTCTACACCTGCGATGCGCTGATCATCGCAACTGGCGCCTCGGCGAAATATCTTGGCCTGCCCTCGGAGAGCGAATTCATGGGCAAAGGCGTTTCCGGCTGCGCGACTTGCGACGGCTTTTTCTATAAGGGTCAGGACGTCGCCGTGGTCGGGGGCGGTAATACAGCCGTCGAAGAAGCGCTGTACCTGTCAAATATCGCCAAGACAGTTACCGTGGTCCATCGGCGCGACAAATTTCGCGCAGAAGCAATCCTCGTGGATCGCCTGACCGAGAAATCCAGGAACGGAAATGTCCGTCTGGAGTGGGACCACACCCTGGATGAAGTGCTGGGTGACAAGAAGGGCGTGAATGGCATCCGCATTCGCTCGACAAAGGATGCCAGCGCAAGAACCCTTCCCCTGTCCGGGGTCTTCATTGCCATCGGACATATGCCGAACACCCAGATCTTTCAGGGACAGCTCGACATGAAGGACGGCTACATCATCACGCGCAGCGGCAACCAGGGCGGGGCAACGGCAACAAGCGTCCCTGGCGTGTTCGCGGCGGGCGATGTTCAGGATCATGTGTACCGCCAGGCCGTGACCAGCGCCGGGACCGGCTGCATGGCAGCGCTGGATGCCGAGAAATATCTCGAAGAAATCGGACACTAAAAACGCTGTTTAGCCACAGAGGTCACAGAGAACACAGAGGAAAAACACAAGCCCAAAACAGCAATTTCGAATCCGGGCTTGGTGCTGCGAGTGAACGTTTTTCTGGTTTCGCGCATTTCTGCCGTGTTCCTCTGTGAACTCTGTGACAAAAATGGTTTGTGAAAGAAAATGGCCAAACGACCCATACCGCGGGAACCACCGGCCGCGGAGAATGCGGACGATGAGGCCTTGCTGCGCGAAGCGCTGAAAGGCGTGGCGCCACTGCGCGCTTCGGGCAAGGCCCGTTTGCAGCGTCCACCGCCCGCGCCGGTTCCAGTACAGACCCTGCGCGAAGACGAGCAAGTGCTGCGCGACAGCCTCTCGGATGAAATCCCGCTTGAAGCAGGCCTCGAAACCGGCGAGGAACTGGTTTTCCTGCGCAGCGGCCTTTCCAATCAACTGCTGAAAAAACTGCGCCGGGGCCATTGGTCGATTCAGGACCATCTCGATTTGCACGGCCTGCATGTCGAACCCGCGCGTGCGTTGCTCGTAAGCTTCCTGAACAGTGCGCTCAGGCATGGCCTGCGCTGCGTGCGCATCGTGCACGGCAAGGGCCTCAGATCAAAGAATGCCGAACCGGTGCTGAAAAGAAAAATCGGCCACTGGCTCGGTCAGCGCGACGAGGTGCTGGCGTTCGTGCAGGCCCGTCCCGAAGATGGTGGCGGCGGCGCCGTTCTGGTACTTCTCAAGGCAAAGGGGAAACACGCTCGGCCAGAGCTGCAGGAGGAGGAATGACCTTACCGTCAAGAAGCCCGCCGTTGGAACGGGCGCCCCGGCATTTCCCCTCTGGCGCTCAAACGGCCGCTTCGTCGGTCTCGCCGGTGCGAATACGGATTACCTGCTCCACAGAAGTCACGAAAATCTTGCCGTCGCCAATTTTGCCCGTGCGTGCGGCCTTCACGACAGCTTCGATGGCCTGCTCGGCAAGTTTGTCGGGCACGACGACCTCCACTTTGACTTTGGGCAAGAAATCCACAACATATTCCGCGCCGCGATAGAGTTCCGTATGGCCCTTCTGGCGGCCGAAGCCTTTTACCTCCGTCACCGTCAGTCCCGTCACACCGATCTCCGACAGGGCTTCGCGCACCTCGTCGAGCTTGAACGGCTTGACCACCGCTTCGATTTTCTTCATGTCTGCAAGCGCTCCCCTTGTTCTCAATATGCCTGAACCTTCAGTATAGTCGGCCCATGCGCGGTCCGGAAAGCAGCGATTAAAGCCCGCCCCGGTACTTGTTGGTGATGGGATAACGCCAGTCCTTGCCGAAGCCGCGGGTCGTCACGCGGATTCCGACTGGCGCCTGACGTCGCTTGTACTCGTTGATGTGAATCAGCCTGACCACCCGGTCGACATCCTCACGCCGATAGCCGGCGGCCACGATCTCGCCGACGCTCTGCCCCCACTCTACATAGCGCTCGACGATTGCATCGAGCGCATCGTAAGGCGGCAGGCTGTCCTGGTCGAGCTGATTGGGCCGAAGCTCGGCACTGGGCGGCCGTTCGATGATTCTCTCCGGAATGACCGCCGAGAGCGTGTTGCGGTAGCGAGCAAGCCGATAAACGTATTTCTTGGTGAGATCCTTGAGCACGGCAAACCCGCCCGCCATATCGCCATAGAGCGTTGCGTAACCGGTGCTCATTTCACTCTTATTGCCGGTAGTCAGCACGATTGCCCCGTGCTTGTTCGACAATGCCATCAGCAACGTCCCGCGGATGCGCGATTGCAGGTTTTCCTCGGTGGAATCGACCGGCCTGTCGCCGAAATGCGGCGCAAGCGCGTCCATGAAGCCGTCGAAAACCGGTTTGATTGCGATCTCGCTGTAACGCACGCCGAGTCGCCTGACCATTTCGCGCGAGTCATCGACGCTGATATCGGCCGTATATTGCGAGGGCATCATTACGGCATGCACTTTTCCGGCCCCGATCGCGTCGGCTGCTATGCACAACGTCAGCGCAGAATCGATGCCCCCTGATAAGCCGAGCAATGCGCCGGGGAAACCGTTCTTGCCGATATAGTCGCGCACTCCGAGACAAAGCGCCTGGTAAAGGCTCGCGTCGATGTCGGGCTGTGCGGCCAACTCACCAGCCTGGACGCCCGATTGATCGATATCGACGACTGCCAGCGCCTCCTCGAACGCAGGCAACTGGTGCGTAAGTTGACCCCGCGCATCCATCACGAAGGACGCGCCGTCGAAGATCAGCTCATCCTGGCCGCCGACCTGATTGCAGAATACCAATGGAATTCCGGTATCTGCCGTGCGCTCGCGCACAACTTCATGGCGGGTTTTGAGTTTGCCGAGATGAAACGGCGAGGCGTTCAGAACCAGCAGGACCTGTGCCCCGGCCTCCCGGGCGCGCCTGGGTGCGAGTGGTCGCCGCGCACCGGCGCCCGAAACCGTGGCATTCATGGCGTCGCCAACAGCACGCGCTGCACTCTCCCCGCCCGGACCCCAGACGTCCTCGCAGATGTTCAGACCCACCCTTGTGCCGTTGATATCCACCACGCACGGGGTGCTGTCGGCGTCGAAATAGCGCTCCTCGTCGAACACCGTGTAATTAGGCAAGTCGAGCTTGTGATAGACCGCAGCAATGCGTCCATCGTGCAGTACCGACGCTGCGTTGTAGAGATGGCCGCCGACCTGGTGCGGGTGGCCCACAACGACGCTGATGCCTTTCAACTTCGCGGCAAGCTCTTCGAGCGCGCGTTCACAGGCGGTACGAAAGTCTTCGCGCAACAGCAGGTCTTCCGGGGGGTAGCCGCACAGGGAAAGTTCGGGGGTGAGCAGCAGATCGGCGCCTTGCTGCCGGGCGCGCTCCGCATACTCGATGATTCTTCTTGCGTTGCCGGAGAGGTCCCCGACCGTGCAGTTGATCTGGCCAATCGCAATGCGCATGGCTGCTACTATAGCATCCGTATCCAGTGCCAATGAAAACACGCTCCGAATTAAAAGTCCTCGATTCACTCGCATCGATTCCAGTTTCGGATTGGAATGCCCTGACGGGAAATCATCCGCTGCTTTCGCACGCGTTCCTGCACGCGTTGCACGAGAGCGGCTGCGCCAGCGCCGAAACCGGATGGTCGCCTTGCTATCTCGCGCTCTGGCGCGACGCACGGCTTGTGGGCGCCATGCCGCTTTATCTGAAATCGCATTCCTATGGCGAATACGTTTTCGATTGGGCATGGGCCGACGCATACCGGCGTCACGGCCTGCGCTACTACCCGAAACTGGTGAATGCGGTGCCATTCACACCGGTCACCGGGCCGCGAGTGATGGCCGCCAGCGACACGGACCGGCGCGCGCTGATCGACGCGGCGCTGGACTTCGCCCGCGAGGCCGCGGTGTCATCGCTTCACTGCCTGTTCCCGGCGGCGCACGAGATCGCGCCTCTCGAGCAGGCCGGGTTGATGCTGCGGGCCTCTGTGCAGTTTCACTGGCGCAACGAGGGCTACAGCGATTTCGATGCTTTCCTTGCACGCATGAACCACGAAAAGCGCAAGAAAATCCGGCAGGAGCGCCGCAAGGTGCGGGAGGCGGGCATCGAATTCCGCTGGTTTCACGGCGGCGACGCGTCACCCGCCGACTGGCGATTTTTCACCGATTGCTACAACCGGACCTACCGCGCGCATCACTCCACGCCATATCTGAATCTGGCATTCTTCGAGCTTCTGGTCCAGACCATGCCCGAGCACTTGTTGCTGATCATGGGCTATCGCGCCGGCGCGCCGATCGCATCCGCGTTCAACATCGTCGGCGGCGACACTTTGTATGGCCGCTATTGGGGCACGAAGGAGTTTCACTCGGGCCTGCACTTCGAAACCTGCTACTACCAGGCTATCGAGTACTGCATTGCGCGGCGGATCGACTCGTTCGAAGGCGGCGCACAGGGCGAACACAAACTGGCGCGCGGCCTTCTGCCGCAGCGCACGATATCGGCGCATTGGCTCGCGCATCCGGAATTTGCCGAGGCGGTGACGCGTTTTTTGCGCAAGGAAGCCAACGGCATAGAAGAGTACGTTGACGAGCTCGCAGAACACAGTCCGTTCAAGCAGACGGATCCGGCCGCGGATTAGCGGCAAATTTGGTTAAACTACAGCCATCATGACGAGCAGGCCTCAGATCATCGACATCGAGCTCGTTGACGTAACACCACAGGCCAATACTGCGCCCGCCGACGACTAAACTTCACAACAAGGAGAACATTCATGATCGGCGATCCTGTCGCCCTGACCATCCGACGTAGCATCCAGCGCCCGGCCCAAGCGGTCATGGACGCATTCGTCGGGATGCCCACCGGTTTCGTTACCGATGCCCATAACGGCAAGGGGTGCCTCGATTACGCCATCAAGCCGCTGCTGCCCGGCATGAATTTTAGCGGCAGCGCCATCACCGCGTACTGGGGACCGATGGATAATCTCGCCGCCATGGCCGTGCTCGATTTTGCCAGGCCGGGCGATGTCATCATGATTGCCACGACAGGCGACGACACCGCCGCCACGATCGGGGACCTGTGGGCATTCTGGGCCAAGAAAATTGGCGTCGTGGCAATAGTGTGCGATGGGCTGGTGCGCGACGTGACCGGCTTGTTGAAAGCCGAAATCCCCGTTTTCGCCCGCGGCATCAAGCCCAATTCGGCATTCAAGAACGGGCCCGGCGAAATCAATACCACGGTAACTTGCGGCGGCGTCTCTGTTTCGGCCGGCGATATCGTCGTCGGCGACCGAGACGGTGTGGTGGTCATTCCTCTTGCCGAAGCAGCAAAGGTGGTGCAGCGCCTCGAACTGGTCAAGAAGAAAGAAGCCGAAGCCGAAGAAAAGATCAAACAAGGGGTCAAACTGAAGTTCTGGGATCCGGACGCGCTGGGCAGCCGGCTCCAATATATCGATTGAAGCGTTGGTTTTCGATTACTACAAGCGGCTTTCCGCCAGGAAACAAAGCATCTACCGGCAAAGCGATGCGATCGGATCGGTCAGGCTGCCCGATGCCGAGAGCCTGCGCCCGCCGGCTTTGGCCTTAGCCGAAGCGTTGCGAACGCAACAGCGACTCGCAGTTCAGCGCCTGTCGCAGCAAATTGCGGACGGCGTCGTGACCCAGTTGCAGGTCCCAGCGCTGCGCATCCAGGTGCTTGCCGTGCGGCCGAGCGACGACTGGGGCGAACTGCACGGTCTGTATTTACCGGAGGAGAATGGCAGCACGGCAAAAATTCAATTGTGGATGCGCACCGCAAAACACAAGCGCGTGGTGGCATTCAAGAGTTATCTGCGCACATTGTTGCATGAGATCTGCCACCATCTGGACTACGAGCTTTACAAATTCCCGGAGACTTTTCACACCGAAGGTTTTTACAACCGCGAATCCAGCCTTTTTCATCAACTTGTGCCAGGCTTGCAGACGAGCCCCGGGAGCCGTGAATGAAAATTGCAGGCGCATTGTTCGGATTCATTATCCTGGCGGTAGTGCTCGTGCTCTGGTATCGGGCTTACAAATCCATCAAAGGCGACGACAGCCCGCTGTTCCCCGCGGACAGGCAGAAGAAGAAGCAGAACAATTCGCTCGATGAGTTCATCGCGTCCTACAAACGTGGCGAGATCGACGTAACGACCGCCGGTCCCTTGGCTGCGCCGTCGGCTGCGCGCACCACGGGTCCCGCGCCCGTCCGCACCGTCCCCGCGGCTGCGAATATGCCGGGTGCCCTTGCCAAACGCGACGCCTTCATATCCGGTTCGACCAAACTGGCGTATCTCGCCTGCAAAGCAGGACTACGCGACCATCATATCTTTGCGCACGTGCAACTGTCCGCCCTTTGCGTCGGAGGCGCTATCGATCCGGCACTGGCGCGCGACGGCGTGGATCTGTTGATCTGCAACGCGGCAATGGCCGCCGTGGCCGCCATCGACATGATAGATGCCGGCGATGGCGCAACACATGCTGCCAAGGCGGAGTTTTTGAAATCCCTGGGGATCCGCTATCTGCGGTTATCGGCCAAGTCGCTCCCGCGGCCAGATGAACTGCACGGTTTGCTGTATCGGATGTAGAAGGCGGGCAGCAAGGCCGGGCCCTGCGCGCCGCGAAGCTTCAGCCTTTGCGGGCGCCGTCGGCCGCGCGCGGCGGTTCGCCTGGCTGACCATCCGTAGGGTGCGGAATCGCATTTTCGTCCGCCGGACAGAATGCATCGAGGGCCTCATTGTGGCACCAGTGAGCGTTGAAGCCATCATTCTTCTTAACGCACTCATAAATATACTGGCCCATTTCCGAAGTCCAGGCGCAATTCTGCCGCTTCAGAAAAAAACGTTCCCGGCCATTGCTGGCGCCTTCGGCGTAGGCTTGGCCGCTTACGCCCAGGCCGGTCAAAAGCAGTCCGATGAGGCCAAACGCAATGCGTTGTTTCATGGTGATTCCTTTTCCGTGGAGCCTGGAGCGCAGAAGCACACCGTGACTGCCGATACGGCGATTCTAGGATAAAAACAGCTTGGGGGATATCGCTCGGGCCTCAGGGCCGCGCCTGCGAGGCTTTGCCGGCAGTCTTGCGCTTGCGTCGCCGGGCGGCGGGTTTCTTCGACACTACCGGCTTGGCCGCTTTGCGATTCGCCTTCTTGACTTTCTTGAGCATGCGCTCTGCGGTGAAGAGATCCTGATCCAGAATACCGGCGGCTCGCGCGATGGCAATTTTCGCCTCGGCTTTGCTCAGATCCGGACTGATCCGAATAAGTTCCGAAATGGCTTCGTTGAGCGCCTTGCGCGCATTGGCGCGCAACTGCGCGTCTTTGGCGCGGTCAAGAGCTTTGAGCAGCGCATCGACGACCGGTTTGGCCAGCGCCTCGATCGGCATGGGCTACTTGGCCTGGAACTTGAATTCGAGCACCAGGTAGCGCCGGCCCACCAGATCCTTGGTCACGGACTGTTTCTCACCTTTGTACTCGACGTCCACGGTAAAGCGTCCGCCCGCGGGCGGATTGATATAGAGATACGGTCCTTCGGACACTGCCTCGACCAGCGCGTTGCCACTCTGATCGGTCAGTTTGACGTTCACGCCAGTGATGTCGCCAGCCTGGCCATCTACCTCGAATATCAGTTGGATGGGGAATTTCGGTGCGATCTTGAACAGCGCCTTACGCTGCGCTTCGCCCACACCGCCAGTCGCATAAGTGGATGCGCCCTGCTTGTGAATTTTGGGCGGTTCGATATCTCCCTCGGCAGCGGCTGCCTGAACGGCTGGCACGGCCAGCGCAAGCAAAAGTCCCGCGGTGATGCAGATTGCTGATTTCATCGTTTGTCCTTGTCCGTTTCACAATCCAGAATAGCACGCCTGAAAACGCGTTCATTCCGCATCCGGTTGATTCTGTGGCATCGCTTTTTCGAAGGATTCCAGGGCGAGGCAGCGTTCATTGATTCGCCGGATGGTCGGAAACGCTGCCAGATCGACCTTGAACCGATTGGCATTAGCCACTTGCGGCACCAGCGCGATATCGGCATATCCGGGCGAATCGCCGTGACAGAAGCGCCCGGTTTCCGGTTCCGTTGCCAGGCGCTTTTCCAAAGCCGTGAATCCTACGCTCACCCAATGGCGGTACCAGGCATTTTTCTGTTCGTCCGTCAGCTTCAGCGTATCGCTGAGGTAGGCGAGCACGCGCGTATTGTTCAGCGGATGAATCTCGCAACCGATGACCAGCGCCAGGGACCGAACCCGGTTTCGGGCAACCGGATCTGCCGGCAGCAACGCCGGTTGCGGAAACTTTTCTTCCAGATACTCGATGATCGCCAGCGATTGCAACAATCTGCGGCCATCGTGCTCTAGCACGGGCACCAGATTCTGCGGGCTGATTGCCGAAAATTCCGGCGCGTACTGCCTGCCCTTTGCAAGATGGATGCTGGCCTGCTCGTAGTCGAGGCCTTTCATATTGAGCGCGATCCTGACGCGGTAGGATGCGGAGCTTCTGAAATAGCCATAGAGTTTCAACATCTGTCTCTCCGGATGGTGACGACCGGCGTCAGCGCCCGCCGTTGAGTTCGCGATGGCGCATGAGCAAGCCAGCCGCGACACACATGTCTTCGGCGTCCACGAAAGTCGGCACACCACTGCGTTCCATGCACGCAAACCACTCTTGCCTTTGCTCCAGTGTGCCCATCATGCAATGCAGGATGGGTTGCTTCGCGACCTTGCACCGGCTGGAAAGCGCGTCGACCACCGCGCCCGCATCGACCATGAAAGGCACCACGTGAATCATCAGAATCGCATCGAAATGCTCCTTGCCTGCCGCCAGCGCCGCGTCGAGGGTCGCGCAAAAGCGCTCCGCGCGTGCGTCCGCCAACAAGTCGAGGGGATTGGCGATGGAAGCTTCCGGGGGCAGGAAGCCGCGCAACTGATCGGCCATGGCCGGGGGAATTCCCGGCAACACGAGGCCTTCGTCGAGCGCCTGGTCTGCTGCCAGCACGCCGGGGCCACCGGAGTTCGAGAGCAATAGCACGCGTTTGCCGATACCCTGCGGGAAAGCGCCAAACGCCTTGCCTGCCAGCATCAGGCGCCGCAGGCTCTTCACGCGCACGACGCCGCTTCGCCGACAGAACTCATCCATTGCCTCATTGTCGGCGGGCCGCGAGCCGGTGTGGCGAAACGCTGCCTCGCGGCCCGCGCTGGTTCTCCCGCCAAGTAGCGCCACCACGGGTTTGTGCTTGACCACGGCGCGCGCGGTCTCTGCGAATCGCGCGGCATCCCCCAGCGACTCCACGTAAAGCAGTATCGCCTTGCAACGATCGTCACGTCCCAGCTGCACGAGATATTCGATGATGCCCAGGTGCATGCTGTTGCCTACGGACACCACCGCGCCCAGCGGGATGTTGCTGGCATGACTCGCCTCGATTGCTTCCTCTATCAGTGCGCCGGACTGCGAGATCATGGCAACGCAGCCACCCCTGGGCATATCGCGGAAGAAGGTCGCGGCGAACGGAGCATCACGGTCGAGCAGGTTGATCAACCCTGCACAGTTGGGGCCGCCGATCGTCAGGCCACGCGCATGCGCCAGTTCCCGCAAGGCCGCATCGCGCGCACGCCCGCCTTCGCCCGCCTCGGCGAATCCGCCCGGCAGAATAAGAATGTTCTTGTGGCCAGTGTCCGCGGCCTCGGTCACCACGTCGAGAATGTATTCGGGACGTACCAGCACCGCGACCAGATCGACCGGCGCGTCCATCGTGCGCAGCGATTCCGCGACTTTCAGACCGTCGATCTCCCCGCCTTTGGGATTGACCGGCACGATACGCCCGCCGTAGCCCGAGCGGCGCAAATTGCGCAATAGCGCGCCGCCTGAACTCGTCGGCCGTTCGCCGGCCCCCACCACCGCGATGCTGGCCGGGTTCATGAAGCTGCTGATGGCGCTCTTGGCCGCCATGCGCTCAGTGGTGGCGAAGCCGGCGCGCGACTTCGCAAAAGGTGTCGCGCCCGCCAAAGCCGCCCGCCTTGGTGATCAGCCACAACGGCTCGCCCCCGAGCAGGATGCGGGCATACGGAATGCCAGGCAGCAGATCGCCGCACACTTGCAACGCCGGATTCTCGCTTGCGTCCAGAACCGCGATGGCGGTATCGCCGCCCGTTGCCACCAGCGCTTGGGCTCTGGCCTGGGCAACAATTTCGATCGCGTGCCTGGCCATGTCCGCGGCAACGCGTTCGCTTTGGACCTCGCGACCCACGCCGTCCGCAGTGGCCTGCAGTACGAGGTTGCGCGCCGCCGGAATAACGCCGGTGGACATGCGGCCGTTGGGCGCATGCAGTACGCGGGTATCGGGTAGGGCCGCCAGCGCTTCCACTTGATCCGCGCTACGCGCAGCGCGCGAGCCCACGGCGAAGACGATGGTACCGGCGACACGGGGAGCAGGGAGCGGCACCGTGCGGCTGGCAAAACACGCCGCGGCCAGCGCCTGCGTCAAACCGGCCGAACCCACCATCAAGGTACTGCTGAAGCGGGATCGGAAAGTTTCGACGGCATGCGTCAGATCGGCATCGGTTGCACTGTCGGCAATCCAGATGTCGTTACTATCGTCGAACCTCGCACCGGAAGCCACGACGCCAACGCGCAATCCGGCCTGCGCCCCGGCGAACGCCTCCTGCAGCGGCACTAGCGGCGGCGGCGACAACGCATCCCTGGCAAAAGCCGTCTGCGCAAGCGGTTGCCCCTCGACATGCACGACTCCCCCGCAGACGGTACGCCCCTGCGCCGGAAACGCGGCGGCCACCAGGGTTTTCTGCCGGCCGCTGAGTTCGCGCAAGGCCATGGTTTCCGCCACGACGTTGCCTCTGAGCGTCGAGTCGATTTTCTTGATCACGAGATCGAAACTTGCGCAGTCCAGGTGGCGCACGATCTGCGTAAGGCGTGCGGCCGCCTGCGTCGGCGTCGCATGCCGGCTATCGGTATTGACGGATACGACGCTCGCCGCATTCAGCGACGCCGGGTCGCAGCGCAGCGGCAAGGCGACGACCCAGGTTTCCACGCCGCGTGCCGCGAATGGCCCGGCACTGTCCATTGCCCCCGTCAGGTCGTCCGCAACAATGAGGACACGGGGTTGTCCTGTCATCGGCGCGCACCGTCAGGCTGCAATGTGGTCCGCCATCTTGCGCGCATAGGCAATGGCTGCCTGCATGTTGACGTTGTTGGCCTTGCCGGTCCACGCAATATCATGCGCGGTGCCGTGGTCGACCGAAGTACGCCGTATCGGCAAACCCAGGCTGATATTCACGGTTTCATCGAAGGCAATAAGCTTGGTCGGGATGTGGCCCTGATCATGGTACTGTGCGACCACCAGGTCGAACTCTCCCTTCAGCGCGCGGTAGAACACGGTGTCGCCCGAGATCGGACCCTTGACGTCGATGCCTTCCTTGCGCGCGATGTCGATCGCCGGCTGGATGCGCTCGATCTCCTCGCGCCCGAAAATGCCGCCCTCGCCGCTATGTGGGTTCAGCCCCGCCACGGCGATACGCGGCTTGTCCATCCCCAGTTCGCGGAAATGCGCATGACCAGCCCGGATAGTCGCCACCACCCGCTCGATGGTCGGGCTTTGCGTCGCGTTCCTCAGTGATTGATGCGTCGTGACGTGAATCGCATTGAGCTTGTCGCTCGCGAGCAGCATGAAAGACGACTTGGCGCCCGTCAGATGCGCCAGCAACTCGGTATGACCATCGAAATGATGGCCTGCGGCATGCATCGCCGCCTTGTTCAACGGCGCGGTGACGATGACCTCGATTTTGTGCGCAAGCGCAAGTTCTACGGCGACCTCTACATATCGGTAGGCGGCTTCGCCGCCAGCGGCGGAAACCTCGCCGTCGACGATCTTGTCCTGATCCTTGCTCATGACATTGGCGACCGGCACCTCGCCTTCGCGGGCGTCGAGCCCGTCGACAAACTTGAGGTTCGTCCCAAGGAGCTTGTCGGCGCGTTTCAATGTTTCCAGATTGCCGACGACCGCAGAAAGCGCCCTCGTCGCGGGGCTCATTTGCGCCAGGGTCTTGACGATGATCTCGGGCCCGATGCCCGTCGGGTCGCCCATGGTAATGCCGATCCTGGCGCTCATAGTTTCCTCACGAATGCACACTGAATGTTTGAAATTATAGCCGAGCAACCCCATGGGTCCGGCCGTTGTTTCGCGCGCCGACAGGACGATCCGATCGCTTGTGGGAACCTCTTGCGCTGCCGGGCGCGTCCCACCGGACCATTGCCAATCGCGCAACCAGCAGTGGAAAATGGTGCCAGCGCCAGCGTGCGTCGGGCGTGCCAGGACATGATCGCCCGTGCGCCGGGCGGCAATCGCTCAGAAATCGCACCAGCACGCTTCTTCCAGACCATCACTCGATGCCACTGAAAATAGGAACTGCGTTCGTTCACTTGCTGCTGGCCTTTGGCCTGCTCGGTGCGCTGCCCGCCGGGAGCAGCGCGGCGAAAACGACGTTCCCGCGCCTGATGGGAATGAACATCGGCGCCAAACACTACGAGGACACGCGCTACCAGCAGGACCTTGCCCGGCTCGATGTGGTCATTCTGGGGTTTTACCGGGGCTGGCAGCCAGCCGGTTTCGCGGCGACTTCCACCTTGGCGATGCGCCGCGTGGTACGGCAGATCAAGGCGCTCAATCCGGATATCCTGGTCGGGCAATACACCGTGATGAACGAAGTGTTCGACGATCCTGCCGACGTCGCGACCGCGGATTTGCGCGCCAAACTGGACGAGCAACGATGGTGGCTGCGCAACAGCGCGGGGGACAAGGTGCAATGGACCAGCGCATATGGCAGCTGGGAAACGAATTTCACGCACTGGGCACCCCCGGATGCACAAGGCCGGCGCTGGCCGCAATGGCTGGCTGAACGCAATTACGCGGTTTACTTTCGCGATATCCCCGAGTTCGACCTGGTCTATCTCGACAACGTCATGGTGCAGTCGAGAGTGCGCGGCGACTGGCGTCGGGACGGGCGCAATGCCCAGCCGGATGACCCGGCCATACTCTCCGCGCATCGCGACGGCCATGTGCAGCACTGGCGGCGCATTCGCGAACTCCAGCCCAGGGCGTTGCTGATCGGCAATGCCGACAATGATCTTTCGAGCGATCAATGGCGCCACCAGCTCAACGGCGCCTTCCTGGAAGGCCTGATGGGAGAAAGCTGGTCCATCGAAAGGCGCGAAGGCTGGGGCAGCATGATGCAGCGCTATCGGAGCGTGATGCGCAATACGCGCCCGCCCCATCTTGTGGGCTTCAATGTCTCCGGCGCCATCGATGATTACCGTTTCTTTCGCTATGCATACACGTCGTGCCTGCTGGAAGACGGCTATTTTTCATTCACTGACAAAACCCGTGGCTTCAGCAGCGTGCCCTGGTTCGACGAATACGACCACGAACTGGGTCACGCCCTATCCGCGCCTCCGACTGCGGCGTGGGCGCAAGGCATCTGGCGGCGCGATTTCGAACAGGGCATCGTGCTGGTCAATCCCACTTCATTGAGCAGAACCGTTTCCGTGGGACCAGGTCTGCGCCGCCTTGCCGGCAAACAGGATCCCGGCGTCAATACGGGTTCCCCCGTCGAGCGGCTGACCTTGCGGCCGCAAGAGGGGATCGTGCTGCGCCGGTGACGATGGCGGCGTTTGCGCGCCGTCGCGCCTGCGTCTTCAGCGGGCCGCGATATCTTCGGGATTGATCGCGGCGCGCACCTCCTGTGCCGTTGCCAGCTCTGCGCCGGACAATGCGATGCGCTGCGCGGCCTGCTCCACCCATTGCAGATTGGTCAGTTCCGAGCCCCATGGAGCGTCTTCGAGTCCTACACGCACGTGCCCGCCTTCGGCAACCGCGCGCGGAATCATCGGCAGGACGTCGGCCTGCAGCCCCGCCAACATCCAGGGCGCCCCGGGCGCGACCTGGTCGAGCAGTTTCAAGTACGCGGTGAGTGCATAGTCTTCCGGCGGAAAACTGAACGTGAATGCGCTGGTGAACAGGAACCGATACACCGGGGCCGGACAGCTTGCGCGCCAATGCAGCGACGCGCCCAGGCGCACGAACCCCGGTTCGTAAATGCCATAGCTCGGATGCAGGCCATGGCGCATGGCGAGCCTGAGCGCATGACGCAGGTCTTCTTCCGAATTGGCATGGACGGTCCCCGGTCGGTCTGCGAGCAGATCGTCGTACAACGAAAGATTGACCGAACCGGGCACGACTGGCATCCATTCGATCAGGCCCCTGCGCGCCAGTTCCTCGATATGCGCAAACCGCTGTTCGTTTGCCCCGTTTGCAGAAGCGTCGTTCGGGACGACAGCCGGGTAGACAATGGCATCCACCTGGTTGCGGATACCGCCGATGATCCGCGCATAAACCTCCGCATCCTGGGTTGGCTGACCGCTCGCCGCATCATAGGCAGTCGCCTGCACGATCGCGGCCCCCGCCTTGACGCAGGCTACGGCCTGCTCGACGATTTGCTCGACCGTGACCGGCATGCGCGGCTGACGCCTGCTCGTCCACGGTCCGTTCACTGCGACTTCCAGCCACGTGTTGCCTTGCTCTGCTGCTTGCATGATGGATCCGTTCAAACCAGGGTGACAGCAAGTTCTCCTAACCCGTCCACTGCGCCGAGCATGCGGTCGCCTTTCTTGACAGCGCCCACCCCAGCCGGCGTCCCGGTATAAATCAGGTCTCCAGCCTTGAGCAGGTAATACTCGGACAGGTAGGCGATGGTATCGGGCACGTTCCAGATCATCTCCGCCAGATCCGCCTGCTGACGCGTCTCGCCATTGACCTTCAGCCAGATCTTGCCCCTGGAATGATGGCCATGACTCGCCACGGGATGGATCGGGCCGATCGGCGCCGATTCGTCAAACGCCTTGCCAAAATCCCAGGGTCGCCCCATGTCGCGCGCTTTGAATTGCAAGTCGCGGCGCGTCATATCCAGGCCGACCGCATACCCGAACACGAACTCCAGCGCCTTGGCCGCGGGAATATTGCGACCCTCGCGGTGGATGGCGACCACCATCTCGATTTCATGGTGCAGATTGTCCGTCCCCGGCGGGTAGTGCATGTCGCCCCCCCCCGCCAATACCGCGTCGGCGGGCTTCAGGAAAAAGAACGGCGGTTCTTTCTCCGGATCCTTGCCCATCTCGCGCGCATGCGCGGCATAGTTGCGGCCAACACAGTAAATGCGATGGACTGGAAAGCGCTCGCGCTTGCCTACGACGGGCACTGAAGGGAGCGGACCAACGTCGAACAGCAGTTCATGTGCGTTCATTGGAATACTGTTTGTGAGGGAAGAATGGTTGGGCGAAAACGGGATCGGGGCATCTCCCGCGGGCAAGGCTATTGCAGCGTTTCCTCCCGCCACAATCCAAGCGCGCGCTGCACCGGGCGGTCCGAAAAACTGAACAACACGCATTGCTCGGATGCGCACAACGTGTACGCCTGCCACGAGGGTACGACGAAGGTGTCGCGCGCCGAAAATTCAAATTTCTGGCCGCCGATCACGGCGTTCCCGCTGCCTTCGATGACCGAAAACACCGTGCCGTCGGTACTGCGATACGGGCGGCCACTGAACTGCGCGGGCAGCAACTGGATGTAGGCCCCCATGGTCGGCATGGCCGGTCCGCCCGTTGCAGGATTCACGAATTCCAGCTTGTGGCCGTGACTCGCATCGGGAGCATCGACGGTCGCGAGGTGCCGCAGACTCTCGCGCGAGCGCGCATAAGGGTAGGCGAACACCGGCGAGGTTGCGTTCCTGAGCTTGAATGCAAAGGGCAATAGATTGCTGCCGTAACGCAACCAGGCATCGCCCTCCGGTCGTATCACTTCCTGTTCGTCTTGCGGATAATCTTCGGCGAAACCGGCATCGAAAAAACGCACCAGCGGAATATCCAGGCCGTCGAGCCAGACGACGGGTTCATCCGCCGGATTGCCGTGGTCATGCCAGGTCCACGACGGCGTAATGATGAAATCACCGGGATGCATGGTTACGCGCTCGCCGTCCACGGCGGTATAAGCTCCCGTGCCTTCGACAATCAGGCGCAGTGCCGTCTGCGTATGTCGATGGCTTGGCGCGACTTCGCCGGGCAAAATGAGCTGCCAGCCCGCATAAAGTGAATTCGTGATGGCGGATTGACCGGGTATGCCCGGGTTCTCAAGAATGAGCACCCGACGCACCGCTTCTTTCGCAGTGATCAGCGAACCGGATTCCAGCAGCCACGGACGCACCTGGTCATATTTCCAAAGGGCGGGCACGCACGCGGATTGCGGTTGCCGTGGCACCAGCGCGCTCATCATCTCCCACAGGGGCGCAAGATGGGCCGGCGCGATGCGGCGATAAAACGCCTGTCGATCGTTCTGCGGTTTCAATGCGACTTTGCTCATGGAGGGCCTCCGTCGCCTATTGTGCCGGCAATGCCGGCAGTTGCAATCCGAAATCACCTTCGACCAGCTGCTTGACGCGCGCGAAAAAATCATTGCGCATCTCGTCGTTGCTGCGGCTCTTGAGCCCCCAGCGCCGGTACATATCGTTGTTCTTGGACTGGCTCGCGCCGAAGAATCCGGGCGTAATCGGAAAATAACGGTTGATCGCGTCTTGCACCTGCGCCTTGCCTGCCGCGGTCTGAATCAATTCCGTGCAGAAGTCCTTGCCGAACTTCGCGTGGAATTTCTCCTCCGGCATCGTGATGCGCGCGAGATCCCGCAACGGATGAAATGAACAATGCAGCAGGTCTTCGACTTGCAGGATCTCTGCATAATCGGCAATCGCCTTGATTACGCAGAATTCCGGCCATGTTTTCAGTTCGAATCCAAAAATAGTCAGCGGCTTCTTGACTTTCGGATCCATCATCTGCGCCGGTACGCCGATCTGTTCCGCCAACGCACGGAATCGCACGTGGTGGTGATATTCTTCCATCGCTACTCGGCAAGTCAGCCATTTTGCGTAGGGGGTGGGCGCCAGCGCGATGGCGGGCTCGTCGAAAACCTGCGCGCCGTAGAGTTCGTTCACGGCATGACTGATCACGATCTTCTTGACGGCCGTCTGGTACTCCTCGGGCTGATGCGCCAGATCGGCGGCTGTTTTTACAATCATGGCGGCAGTGGCTGTCATGGGCGAATCGCCTTTCAAACGACCGGTTCGGAGTTAAAGAATTCAAGATCCGTGACGAGTGGGGTCAATCCTGGCGCAAGTTTCGCGGCTATGGCTTGCGCGAGCCCGGCATCGTCCAATTCGTCGCCCGCGCTCACGATGGCACGAGCCACCGGACGCGGTTGCGAAAACAGCATCAGTTCGCGTCCGCGCACGCCAAACAGCTGGCCGTTCAGTTCATGGGCATTCGAGCTTAAAAAGCCTGCAAGCCGGGCCACGTAGTGTGCTGGAATCTGCAACGCACGCTGCTTGTAAACGGCTTGCGATTCGTTGGCCGGCTGAATCGACTCGGTCACCCGCGTTGCGGCAAACGGGGCAATGGCGTTGCAGGTGATCCGCGAGCGGGACATGTCCATCGCAACGACCCGCGTCAGCCCGAGCAATCCGGCTTTTGCCGCGGCATAGGCAGACTGACCGTAGTTTCCGAACAACCCGGCGCTGGACACGATATTGACGATGCGCCCGGGTGCGCGTCCATTCTTTTGCTGCTCGCGCACCAGCGGCGTCGCGGCCGCCAGCATTGCGAAAGGCACCGACAGATTGGTTGCGATGACCTTATCCCAGTTCTCCGGGCTTGCCTTGAATATGAAGGCGTCCCTCAGGATAGCGGCATTGTTGATCACGATGTCGATTGCGCCAAATTCCCCGATGGCAAGTTGCACAGCGCGTTGCGCGGCACCTGCATTGGCGAGGTCTTCGCCGAATGCTCGCGCCCGCTCGCCGAGCTTCCTTGCAATGGCTGTGGCCACCATCGGATCCGGATCGGAACCGGAAATGGAAACTCCGCTGTCCGCGATGACCACCGACGCCCCGCGACGAAGCAAGCCCTCGACAATGGCCAGGCCGATTCCCCGTGCTCCGCCGGTGACCAGCGCGACCCTGCCAGCGAGCGATGCGTCGTTCATGACACCGGCACCTCGGCAGCCGCCACAGCCGCCGGAAAGAATGCATCGGCATGGATGTCCCGCACCTGCATACCGCGGCTGCGCGCGAGCTCGGTGGCCGCATCGACCATCGCTGGCGGTCCTGCGAAATAGGCTTTGAACCCGCAGAGCGATTCGAAGTCCTCGCTAACCGCTTCGGTTACCAGCCCCCTTCTCCTCGGCAGGCGCGCCGTTGCGCTACCGGCGTCGTCGGACTCGGAGAGCACGATTTGCGCCCGGAAAGCCGGATGGCGCGCCTGCATTTGCGCTAGTCGCTCTTCAAAATATACGTCGCGCTCGGTGCGTACGCCGAAATACAGGTGGATGGCTTCCGGGAATCCGCCGTGCAACGCGGTTTCGACAATGGACATGATGGGCGCGAGTCCGCTGCCACCCGCGATGCATAACATCGGCCCAGCATGTTGCGCGCGCAGGTAGGAGGTCCCCAGGGGACCGCACACCTTGACCACATCGCCGGGTCGCAAGCGAGACGCAATTCGAGCGCTCACGGAATCTGGCGCGGGCATCACACGAATGTGGAATTCGAGTGTCTGCTCATCCGGCCGATTGGCCATTGAGTAATCGCGCGCCGCGCCGGTTGCAAAAGCAAACTCTAGGCTGGCGAACTGCCCTGCCGAAAAAGCGAACGGCCCGCCCGCCAGAAGGCGCAGCCGCAGCCGCAGAATGTCATGCGTGAGCGCAGTGATATCCACCACTTCGCAGCGCAGTACGCGCGAGGGATGCACGATAAAGTCCTCCGCCGTGAGCCGGCGCACCACGACGTCGCCCCAGACCTGCGAGCGGCACGCGAGTACGATACCGCGAGCTCGCTCGTCGGCCGACAGCGCATGTTCGGAATACTCCAGCTCCATGATGTCACCCGAGACGAGTTCGCATCGGCATGTACCGCAATTGCCCGCCTGGCAACTGTAGGCAAAGCCGATGCCGTGCGCGAGCAGGGCATCGAGCACGGTTTGCCCCTCCTCTGCCGGCGCGGACTGGTTCAGGTCTTCGATGGTGACGGTTACGCTCACGATATGATCGGCTGGCGGCGCTGTGCCCGATGGTCTACTATCGCAGCCCAGTATGGGAACCAAATCGTTGGATGTCAAACAATCGGTCCGCGCCGCGGATGGCCGCGCCGCCCGTCGCCCGGGCCGGCCGGATCTGGGCATGTTGCCGGACTTGATCGGCTATCAGCTGCGCATGGCGCAGCGAGCCATATTTGCCGATTTCGCCGAAACGGTTGGTGCCGCCGATATCTCGCCCGGCTTGTTCGGCATACTGGTGGTGATCGGGCAGAATCCCGGACTTACTCAACAGGCGCTGGCAAATGCAGCCCACCTCGATCGTTCATCGGTCGTCAGTGTAATCGACAAGCTCGAACGGCGTGGACTGGTCTCGCGGCGCGCCGCCGATGGACGCAGCAACGGGCTGTTCCTCGCGGCGCAGGGCCAGGCGCTGCTGCGCGGGCTCAAGCGCAAAGTCGCGCAGCACGAGCGGCGCGTCGCGCAGAATCTGTCCGTCGCCGATCGGGCGCGATTGGTGAGCCTGCTGCAGCGCATACTTCCGGAACGGCGTTAACTGGAGATCGGGGCATGAAACGAAAGAGGATCCATCGCCGGGAGATCTTCCGCCCGCGCCGCAAGAAGCCGGGTTTGCCGCCCGGCTCTCTGGTCTACACCGGGGATAGCAAGGCGCCGACGCCGCGGGTAACCATGCTCGACTACGACGAGCACAAGCTGGTGGAGAAGGAACTGCAACGCGTGGATGACTGCATCCCGTTCCGGGATGCGCAGACCGTAACGTGGATCAATGTCGACAGCGTCACGGAACCCGGCGTATTGGAGAATTTCGGGCGCGTCATGGGTTTTCACGCGTTGATGCTGGAAGACATTCTCAATACCGATCAGCGCCCCAAGTTCGAGGATTACGGAAGCTATATCTATATCGTCGTCAAGATGCTCGAGTACGACGCGACGAAAGGCGAGATCGATATAGAGCAGCTCTCGCTGATTGTCGGCCCCAACTACGTGATCACTTTTCAGGAGCGCGCCGGAGATTTTTTCGATCCGTTGCGCGAGCGAATCCGTCAGGGCCTGGGACGTGTGCGCAAGATGGGCTCGGATTATCTCGCCTACTCGATCATCGACATCATCGTCGATCACTATTTCGTGGTGCTGGAGAAACTCGGCGAGAAGATCGAGCGACTCGAAGAAATCGTGATCGACAATCCGGACGAGGGCACGGTGCGCTCAATCTACGCCGTCAAGCGCGACATGATATTTGTGCGCAGGGCAGCCTGGCCGCTGCGCGAAGTGGTGAACAACTTCCAGCGTTCGGATTCGAGTTTGCTGCAAGCCGCGAACGCCGCTTACTTTCGCGACCTTAACGACCACATCATGCTCGTGACGGACAGCGTCGATACGTTCCGTGATTTATTGAACGGGATGCTCGATTCCTATTATTCGACCATCACCACGCGTACCAACAGCGTCATGAAGGTCCTGACCCTTTTTTCCGCGATATTCATGCCGCTGACTTTCATCACGGGCGTCTTCGGCATGAATTTTCGCAACTTCCCGGAGCTCGACTGGCAATACGGGTTTCAGGGTTCACTGGTCATGATGGCGCTGGTCATCGCGGTCATGATCAGCATATTCAAATGGAAGAAATGGATCTAGGCATGATCCAGGCATGATGGCTTCGGAGACGCTGTGCGCGGTGCACAGCTATTCGGAGTCGGCTACGCGGCCGCGCGCGCGTTTGAGTACCGAACGCGTGCGCTTGACTGCCATGCGCCGTTCGCGCGCGGCACGCGAAGGCCTGGTCGCAATGCGACGTTTTGGTTTCTGGGCTGCCGCCTGCAGCAATTCGTGCAGGCGCGCCAGCGCATCGCGCCGATTGGCTTCCTGCGTGCGAAAGCGTCCGGCGTCAATTACCAGCACGTCGTGCGTGCTGACCCGCCGCCCCGCCAGCCGGCGCAATCGCGCTTTGACCTCCACCGGCAGGGTCCGGCTCGCGCCAATGTCGAAACGCAGCTCGACGGCCGTGGATACCTTGTTGACGTTCTGCCCACCGGGGCCCGAAGCGCGCACATGGCGGAATTCCAGTTCTGCTTCGGGTATCGCGAATTGCCGCACGCCACTCCCGTATGAGAGCGTGAAAATGGCCCCCCGGGAATTATTTTGCCATCGTTGCTGCCCAGATTTTTATATCGCAGCGCAGCAAAAGGAGCGTGGAGGCCTTGTATGCCGTGTAGGACAGAGTATTTTTGCGGCCTGCTTGCAATCAAAAATGAGGCGGGCTACATTTGCCGCGGGCTCTCCGATGACGGTACTTGAATAAGACCAAAAAACAAGCGCCTTCACGGGGTAAATCGGTTTCGTTTTGAGTTGTGCCCATCCACCAATAATACGATCGGGAGAGAGTTATGAAACGATGGACTTATACAGGGGTCGCCAAGGCCCTGTCCGCGGCGGCTTTCGTCGGGATCGCATCTCAGGCACTGGCAGCAGAAGTGACCTGGGATCGCCTGTTGAACGCTGACAAGGACGCTAATAACTGGCTGATGTACCACCAGTCGTTCAAGGGCTGGCATTACAGCGGCCTGGACCAGATCAATACCGACAACGTCAAGAACGTGAAAGTAGCCTGGATGCACACGCCAGCCGCAACCAAGCGCGGCATCCAGTCCTTCCCGCTCGTCGCCGATGGTGTGTTGTACTACACCAGCTCCTCCGGCCAGGTCTGGGCACTGGACGGCGCGACCGGCGCGGTGATCTGGCGCTATCAGGCCAAGATCGATACCGAGCGTGCGGAAGGTACCTTCTACAACCCGTACAACCGGGGTCTCGCCCTTGGCTACGGCAAGGTATACATCGGCACAGTCGACGGACGCCTGATCGCACTCGATGCGAAGAACGGCAAAGTCGTCTGGGACAACACCATCATGAGCGTCGAGAAAGGCAACAAGGGCTTCACCGGCGCGCCCGTGATCGTGAAGGACAAAGTCATCATCGGTTCCAACGGCGGCGAGTTGTCCGGCTGCTGCGGCCCGATTTTCGCAGTCAACGCGCAAACCGGTGAAGTGGCATGGCAGTTCGACACCATCGGCGGCGACGAGCGTTCGCGCCAGTCCTGGGGCAACGATTCGTGGAAAATCGGCGGCGGCGGCGGCTGGATGACGGGTTCCTACGATGCAAAGACCAACACCGTCTGGTGGGGCACCGCGAATCCGGCGCCGGATTACGATTGGGCCGGGGAAAACTGGAGGACTGAAGGACCTCGTCCGGGTGAGAACCTGTACAGCTCCTCCGTGGTCGTTCTGGATGCCGACAGCGGTGAACTGAAGTCGTATTTCTCGGAAATGCCGCATGACGCATGGGACTTCGATTCCGCCGTTGGCGAATTCGTGACCCTCGAGAAGGGCGGCAAGCGCTACATGTTGCACCCGAACAAGGGCGGCATCATTTTCGTCTACAACGCAGATCAGGTTGGCGGTGGCAACCAGCTGAAGGTGGAAAACGCCTACATGGTGGGAGAGACCTACAACTACATCAAGGGCGTTGATGCGAAGACCGGCCAGCTAATCGGCCGTCGCGAACTGCCGGAAGGCAAGCACACCAATGTATGTCCGGCCATCGATGGTGCGATCAGCTGGAACGCAGGGTCCTTCAACCCGGGTACCGGCCTTTACTACAAGGTCATCCAGGAATGGTGCTTCGATATCGAAGTGGTGAAGGCAGATCGTCCGGCGGATTTCTCCGGCCAGGCCTACTTCGGCGCCTCGTGGACTTCGACGCATCCGCAAGGCAAGAAAGCCTACGGCCATGTAAGCGGTCGCGATCCGTTGACGGGCAAGATCAAGTGGCGCACCGAGTTCAAGTATCCGCCGCTGGCTTCGCTGCTCTCGACCAAGGGTAATCTGGTATTCGTACCCGGCGCCGATGGCAACTTCCACGCCCTGGATGCTCGTACCGGCAAGGAGCTGTGGAAACACAACAACGGGATCGGCCACCATGGCGGCGTGATTTCGTACATGGCCGGCGGCAAGCAGTACATTGCCGTCGTGACCGGGTGGGGCAGCCACGTTTCGGGCAACTACGGCCCGTTGTTCGGCCATCCGTTCACGGAAATGCCGACCGACGCCGGTCAGCTGGTCGTTTTCAGCCTGTAAGCGAGTTACTGCAGTAAAGCGTTAATTGCGGGCGAGGGAGCGATCCCTCGCCCGCTTGTTTTTCGAACCAACCGCCTTCGCGGAGAATGAACGATGAACACCTTATTTATCAGACACACCCTGCTTGCCCTCGCGCTTGCCGCGGGGCTTAACTTCAATGCGCATGCCGAAGACCCCACCGACGCGGTCGCAGCCAAGATCAACGAAAAGTTCGGCGGCAACGTCAAGAAGCTGTTTGCGACCCGATGCAGCTGGTGCCACCAGGGCTACGGCATGAAGCAGGCCGACGGACCCAAACTTGCCGGCACCGAAAAGGACGTGGCGCAACTCATGGCGCGGATCATGAATGGCAAGTCGCCAATGCCGGGTTTCAAGAATCAACTTTCATTCGAGGAAGTCCAGTCACTCGCCGAATACATCAAAGCGCTCCCGGAAAGTTAAGGGAACGTGCAAAAAAGGGCGGCCGTGCCGCCCTCTGTTCCTCTGCCCTGCTGCATCAATCGGCGCGCTTGAGCTCCATTCGGGCACCAAATCCCGCATGCTTGCCGTTACCGCGCAATTGCTTGCCGGCATCGCCAAGCTGCAGGCTCATGGTCAAGGGCGCGCCATTGGCGCCGATCGCGCTGAACTGAAGCTTCTTGCCGTCGAAAGAATGTTTGGCCAGAGCAACCGGGTCGGCTCCGAACTCGGAAAGATTCGTGAGCGTTATGCTGCCGGAACCGTCTCGGGCGATATTCATCGTGGCAGTTCCGCTGCTCATGCCGATGTACCACGGCCCGATCCACGAGCCCTGTAACGCTGCGGTATCGGCAAGCCCCGTGCGCGACAGCAGCAGCGCCATAATGATTGCAACAAGCCTGACTGACTTCATCCTCCCCTCCAGCAGCGCCACGCGGAACCAGCTACCGGTTCTAATTCTAACCTGTGCCGAGCCAATGCACGTGCCTGCGAACGACGCGCCCGGGACTTATATAATGCGGCAGGAACCGGGTCCAAACGAATGAAATTCTGCAGCGCGTGCGGCGCGAAAGTCGAACACCGCGTACCTCCAGGCGACAGCGTTCCGCGCTACGTCTGCACGGACTGCGGCATCATTCATTACGAAAACCCCAAAATGGTGGTGGGCTGCATTCCCGAATGGGAAAACGCCATTCTGCTATGCCGGCGCGCCATCGAGCCCCGGCTCGGTTTCTGGACGGTCCCCGCCGGCTTCATGGAGAACGGAGAAACGACCATCGAAGGCGCAATGCGCGAAACGCTCGAAGAAGCGAATGCGAAGGTCGAGATGCTCGGCCTGTACGCGATGTTCAACATTCCCCACATCAACCAGGTGTACATGCTGTTTCGCGCCCGCCTGCTGGATCTTCATTTCAGTGCCGGGGCGGAGACGCTGGAAACCAGGCTGTTCAGCGAAGAGCAGATTCCATGGGAGCACCTCGCGTTCGCGACCGTCAAGCGCACCCTGAGGCTGTACTTCGACGACCGGCGCACGGGCTCGTTTCCATTTCACATGGGTACCATCGAGCCGGCGGTCAGAACGGATGGATCTGCCCGGCAAGCAGCCGCAGGCGAGCAAGTCAAGGACGAGGAATAGCGCAGTCGCGGCAGGCGCGGCTCACGCCGCCCGCAGTGCATCCACGATGTTCAGGCGCGATGCGCGCATCGCCGGAAGAAACCCTCCTATCAGCCCCATGACCAGGCCGAACCCAAGCGACTTCGCAATGATCGCCGGATTGAGCGTGAATGTGAATGCCAGTTCCGCGAACGATTGCCAGTTCATGGTTGAAATGGTCAAAAACTGCATGCCGGAGGCGAGTGTTACGCCCACGATGCCCCCTATGAGCCCGAGGAGCAGGGCTTCGAACAGAAAAACCGCCAGAATGCCGCTGCGCCGAAAGCCGAGTGCCCGCAATGTGCCTATCTCGGCGGTGCGGCTTGCGACCGACGCATACATGGTAATCATCGCGCCAATGGTGGCCCCGATCGAGAAGATGACGGACAGCGTCAATCCCAGATAACCAATGAAGTTCGACAGCACTTCGGACTGTTCCGCGTAGAAAATCGATTCACGCTTGGCCTCCACCGTAAGCCTGGGATCGGACTCCAGACGTAGCTTCAGATCGTCGAACCGGTTCGGGTCACTTAGCTTGAGCAGCAAAGAAGAATAGACCGGCCGCCGAAACGCTTGCATCAGTTGCTCGACATCCCCCCAAATTTCCGAGTCGAAGCCGCTTTTGCCGGCGTCGAAAGTGCCCACCACCGTCCAGTCGCGCATGCCGAAGCGCAAATGTTCACCGACCCCGGCGCCACGGAAACGATCCGAGATACCGCTCCCGGCAACGATCTCGGAGGAGCCCGGGCGGAACATCCGTCCCTGCACGATTCTTACCTGGGGGCGCAAGTCGTGGCCTGACGGACCCAAGCCGCGAATGATCACATTGGAAGGCTTGCCGGTATCGCGCTTCGGAAGGTTGATCAGCACAACCATTTCCTTGGACACCATGCCCTGTCCTTGCGCGCCGATGGCGATTTCGGGTTGACTCTCCACGACCGCGGCTTGCACCCGGTCGATTGCGCTTTGTACCTCCGTACCTGCCGATCGGCGCGTCACCACGACGTTGTCCTCGGCGCCCGTCTCGACCAGTGTCTTGCGCAGCCCCTCTTGCAACATCAGGACTGTGGCGAACACGAAAACAACCAGCGCCATGCCTGCCGCGGTCAGCGCCGTAGTCAATTTTCGCGTGCGCAAATTCTTGGCAGTGTATGCAAACGGTATGGCCATCGAATCGTGACCCCTCAGCCGATATTGCGCAGGCCATCGACGATGCGCAATCGGGCCGCACGCACTCCCGGAAAAAGCGCGGCGACTGCGCCGATCAATAGCGCTGCGGCCATCTGCATCGCCATGGTCTCGCGCGATACGCCAAAAACGGGAAACAGCGTTCCCAGTTTGGCCGCGAACCAATCCGCAACCGGGAAAGTGGCAATGAGGCCGGCGAATGCGCCCGTGAGTGCAATGACCAGCGATTCACCCAGGATCAACGCCATCAATCGCGCGGGCCCGAAACCGAGTGCCTTCATGGTGGCATATTCGGCAAGGCGTTCGCGCGCCGTCATGGCCATGGTATTGGCCATGACGGCCATGATGATGAAAATCACGACGAAGGAGACGATCTGGATGGCGACGACGATCGCCTCGGTCATGGCGACGAAGCCAAGCTGAAAGGCTTTCTCGGTCTCGGTACGAGTTTCCGCCAGAGAATTCTGGAACATCAGATCAATGGCGGCACTGACCGGCGCGGCCTGGCTGGCCTGTTCGATGCCCACGATGTACACACCCACGGTATTCGCGCGACGCGTTACGGTTTTCTTCAAGGTTTCGTTCAGGTAGTCCCAATGGAAGAAAAACTGCGATGTGTCCGTCTTGGCGTCCGCCCCATCGTAGATCGCCCGCACGACAAACTGCCAGCTGCCCGGGAAAATCGTCCCGCGAAGCGGAACCACGTCGCCGATCTTGAAACCGTACTGAATGGCAAGCTTGCGGCCCACGATGCAGCCTTTTCGATCGAGCAGAAATGCCCTCATGTTTTCGGGCGCGATGCGGTACTCCGGATAAAGCGAAAAATAGGTCCCGGCATCCACGGCGAACTGCGGAAAGAAATTGCGCTCCGAGACGTAGACCCCGCCGAACCAGTTTGCATGGCTGACGCGGTCCACGCCGTCGACTTGACGTATGCGATCCCCATACGTGAGCGGCAAGGGAAAGACGAGAGAGATGGCATTGCGCGTGACCAGCCGCGTCGTGGATGCATTGTCGGCGCCCGCGAACCAGGACTCGACCACGGTGCGTAACAGGCCAAAGGCAAGGATGGCCACGAAGATGCCCAGCACGGTCAGGCCGGTGCGCAAGCGATGACGCAGTGCGTTGCGCAGCACGAGTTTCAGAAAGTACATTCAATTCCTTGTTTGACTTCCATCGTGCACGCGCCTAGTGGCAATCACCGACATCACGCCGTTGCCTGTGTCCCGGATTCGACCAGTTCGCCTTTGTCCAGGTGCATGATGATGCGCGCGCGCGCCGCGGCCCGCTGATCGTGCGTGACCATCACGATGGTCTTTCCCATTTCCCGATTGAGCTGGTCCAGCAAGTCCAGGATGTCGGCCGCGGACAACCGGTCCAGGTCCCCCGTGGGCTCATCCGCGACGATGAGCAAAGGATCGGTGATGATGGCCCGGGCAATGGCTACGCGTTGTTGCTGGCCCCCGGAGAGTTCCGAAGGATAATGCGCCGCGCGGTCGGTAAGCTTGACCATTTCGAGGGCAAGCTGCACGTGCTCGCGCCGTTCGCGACGGCCGAGGCCGGTCAGAAGCAGCGGCAGCTCGATGTTCTCATAGGCGCTCAGGACGGGCATCAGATTGTAGAACTGAAAGATGAATCCGATATTGGTGGCGCGCCAGTCAGCCAGCTCCGATTCTGAAAGCATTGAAATATCGACGGCTCCGATGCGCAATTCACCGCTGTCGGGTTTGTCGATGCCCGCGATCAGATTGAGCAATGTGCTCTTTCCTGAACCTGACGGCCCCATGAGGGCCAGGAACTCACCTTGCGCGATGTCGAAGCTCAGGTCACTCAACACCGGGACGTTCTGCCCGCCACGCCGGTAAGACTTGAACAGGTTGCGTACCTGGACGATCGGCGCGCCTGCCATCTATCGAGCGGCCGTCTTGACGGCGGTGCCGTCGTGAAATTTGTCCAGCGGCTTGAGCACCACCTTGTCGCCCACTGACGGACCACGCCGGATTTCCACCAGATCGCCCATGCTCGCGCCGGTTTCGATCGGCATCTGCCGCAGCACGTCGTCCTTCACCACGAACACCACATCTCCACTCTCCCGCCGGCCGATGGCGGCGGGATTCAGCGCGGGGCGCGCAGCGCGCTCGGCGTCGCCGATCTCCCTGGACAAGAACGACACCTTGGCGCTCATTTCGGGCAACACGCGGGCGTCGGCATCGAGAAAGCGGATCTTGGTCATCACGGTTGCCTTGGTCCGATCCACGGTCGGAACGGTGCGGCTAACTTGCCCGCGAAAGCGCTTGTCGGGAAACGCATCGAGTTGTATTTCCACGGGCTGGCCAATTTTCACCTTCGACAGGCTGGACTCCGATACATCGGCCTCCACTTCGAGCGTTGTCATGTCGGCCATGGTAACGACCGCACCCTTGGCATCGAGCGCGGACGAAAAGGGTGTGACGATGTCGCCGACATTGGCTGCCTTGGTCAATACCACGCCATCGAAGGGTGCGCGAATGAGCGTTTGTTCCACTGAAACCCGCGCTCCGCTCAAGGCGGCCTGCGCTGCCGCGATGGCGGCTTGCTGGCTGGTTATCTGCGCGCGCGCTTTGGCATATCGTGCTGCAGCCACATCATGCGCCGCCTGCGACACGAAGCCTTCCGCCAACAGCCCGCGCGAACGCTCCAGCGCAGTCTCTGCGTCCTGCACTTCCGCCTGTGCCTGCGCGAGATTCGCTCGCGCCACTTGCACGTTGGCCGATGCCTGCTCGCGCGCGGCCTTGACATCGAGATCCTCCAGCCGAGCGATGACGTCGCCTTTGCTGACGCGACTACCCTCCTGAACCCCTAGCCAGACCAGGCGGCCGGTTGCCTTGGAGGCCACTGCGGCCTTGCGCTGGGCCACGACATAGCCGGTCGCATTCAACACAGTGAAGGATTGCGACGGATATGCCATTGTCACGGTGAACGTATCGACTTCCACTGGCGCAGTCCACACGCCATAGTAAATCGCTGCAGCTACCACGAACGCGACGATGGCCAGTCCCGCTGGCCACAGCAAACGTCGCCGGCTACCGCGCGCGCCTGCGGCGGACGTTGTCTTGTTCGTGCGATTTATTCTCAGTCGGGAAAGGTCCGGCGAGTCCACGCGTCATTACCTGGGAAGGGCGGCATTGTGAAGGAGCTCCGATGTGTTGGACCGTACATTGTAGGACACGTGCGCACGACCAAAAAAAAGAGGTGGCGATCTGCACGCCACCTCCACGCTGCTGCGTGCTGCGCGAACTATGCCTGAAGCAGGTTGCTACCAGCTGACCTCTTTCTCAGCGGTCGCAGAAATCTTGTGAATGCTCAGGTCCGCGCCGATGAACTCCTGCTCGGCGTCCAGACGGATGCCGAGAACCAATTTCAGGACACCGTAGACGACAAGTGCGCCGACTACCGCAATGCCGATGCCGAGCAGCGTTCCTGCAAGCTGCGACGCCAGGCTCACGCCGCCCAGCCCCCCGAAGGCCTTGAGACCGAATATGCCCGCAGCAATTCCGCCCCATGCGCCGCAAAGCCCGTGCAGCGGCCAGACTCCCAGCACGTCGTCTACTTTCCAGCGATTCTGGGTGATGGTGAACATGAACACGAACAGGCCGCCCGCAATAAGACCAGTAGCCAGCCCGCCCAATGGATGCATCAGATCGGAGCCCGCGCACACGGCCACGAGCCCGGCCAACGGACCGTTGTGAACAAAGCCCGGGTCATTTCGCCCCGCAATCAGCGCGCCGATGGTGCCGCCTGCCATGGCCATCAGGGAATTCACCGCAACAAGCCCGCTGATTTTGTCGATGGTCTGGGCCGACATGACGTTGAAGCCGAACCATCCTACGGTCAGGATCCAGGCACCCAGCGCCAGAAAGGGAATGCTCGATGGCGGATGCGCGGCAATTCCTCCTTCCTTGTTGTAGCGGCCACGGCGCGCTCCAAGCAGTAGCACGGCAATCAGTCCGATCCAGCCGCCGATGGCATGCACGACAATGGAACCGGCGAAATCGTGGAACGGCGCACCGAACGTGCTTTCCAGCCATACCTGGAATCCGTAGTTGCCGTTCCAGGCAATGCCTTCATAGAACGGATAAATGAACCCCACGAGCGCAAATGTCGCTGCGACCTGAGTGTTGAATTTTGCCCGTTCCGCGATGCCTCCCGACACGATTGCTGGAATGGCAGCCGCGAACGTCAGCAGAAAAAAGAACTTCACGAGTTGATAGCCGCTTTCAGCCGCCAATGCATCCGCTGCTGCGAAAAAATTGACCCCATACGCGACCGTATTGCCAATGAAAAAATAAGCAATCGTTGAAACGGAAAAATCCACCAGGATCTTGACGAGCGCGTTGACCTGGTTTTTCTTGCGCACGGTGCCCAGCTCGAGAAACGCGAACCCTGCATGCATCGCCAGGACCATAATGGCTCCCAGCAGGATGAACAACGCATCACTGCTGATTTTCAGTTGTTCCATGATTTCCCCCTCCCCTTTTAAGCTCCGAATCGACGCGTCCGTAAGCAAACGCCATTCCCAACGTCTAACATGCTCAAATCCAGTACCTTACGCAGCATTAGCAGGCGGTTACCGAGCCTGGAAGCTCCACTATGGTGCATTCTTCCTGATTGATGCACTATTCGAACGCATCGAAAAACCGCCATCCAGGGCTGCAGTCAGCCTGCTGCCGTTTGGAGGGCGATGACTGCCGGTTTATAGTGCACCGAGAACAACCCAGCGAATCGACATGGCCGCCAATCCCTCGCAGCCCGCCGCAAACAAATCGACACCGCCAGCAGGCGCGGCCGGCCCTGCAGGCGTACGCACCCCGAAACTGGTGGACCACAAGCTCACGCTTGAAGAATTGGCTGCGTGGCTGCAGGCCGACCAACTCGTGTCTGCCGACGTCGCCGAGAAGCTGCTTGCGCTGCGCCGCAATTTCCGCACGGGCCCCCTGCATCCGCTCGCGATCCTGGCGGAGCAGAAGTGGAAGGATCCGCGCAACCCCAAGAAGCTCTTGACGCTGGAAGTGCTCACCGAATGGCTGGCTGCCAGGGTGGGGCTGCCCTACTTTCATATCGATCCGTTCAAGATCGACTTCGCAGCCGTCACGAAAGTGATGTCCAACGCATACGCGGAGCGCTACAAGATCCTGCCGGTGCGGGTTACGGCGACCGAGGCCGTCATCGCGATCTGCGAGCCTTACGTTCGCGAATGGGAAGCGGAACTCGCCCGCATGCTGCGCCTGGAAATCAAGCGCGTCATCGCCAATCCGCAGGACATCAATGCCTTTCTCGTGGAGTTCTACAATCTCGCGCGCTCGGTGAAAAGCGCCAGCGAACTGCATGGCGCGGCGCTATCCGACATCACGAACTTCGAGCAACTCATACAGCTTGGCACGAGCGGCAAGCTCGATGCGAACGACCAGCATATCGTTCGCCTGGTGGACTGGTTGCTGCAATATGCCTTCGACGAAGGCGCCAGCGATATCCACGTGGAGCCGCGACGCGATGTCGCAAACGTGCGCTTTCGCATCGACGGCGTGCTGCACCAGGTCTACCAGATCCCCACACCGGTGGTTTCCGCCATGACCAGCCGCATCAAGATTCTGGGACGCATGGACGTCGTGGAGAAACGCCGGCCGCAGGACGGCCGCATCAAAACGCGAACTTCGGAAGGCGAGGAAATCGAATTGCGTCTTTCCACCATGCCCACCGCCTTTGGCGAGAAGTTGGTCATGCGCATTTTCAATCCCGATGTGCTGGTCAAGGGCTTCAGGGAGCTCGGCTTTTCCGACGAAGATCGCGATCGCTGGCAGAAGGCGGTCACCAATCCGCACGGCATCGTGCTGGTGACCGGGCCCACCGGATCGGGCAAGACCACGACGCTGTATTCGACGCTCAAGCAGTTGTCCACGACGGATGTGAACGTGTGCACCATCGAGGATCCGATCGAAATGGTCGAGCCGCTGTTCAATCAGATGCAGGTTCAACAAGGCATCAGTCTCGATTTCGCTTCCGGCATCCGAACCTTGATGCGCCAGGATCCCGACATCATCATGGTGGGCGAGATACGCGACCTGGAAACCGCCGATATGGCCATTCAGGCCGCGTTGACGGGCCACCTCGTACTGTCCACGCTGCATACCAACGACGCACCCTCCGCAGTCACCCGGCTGCTCGACCTGGGCGTGCCTCCTTATCTGATCCAGTCAACGATCCTGGGCGTCATGGCGCAGCGTCTGGTGCGCACGCTTTGTCCGCATTGCCGGGAGGCCGGTGAAATCGATGCGGAGACGTGGAACATGCTGATTTCACCGTGGCAGGCGGAGAAGCCACAACAAATGTATTACGCAAAGGGGTGTCTGGAATGCCGCATGACCGGCTACGCGGGCCGCGTAGGGATCTATGAGATCCTGCTCATGTCGGCCGGGCAGCGCCCGCTGATCGTCGCGGACTCCGACGCAACGCTGATCCGCGAACAAGCCTACCGCGACGGCATGAAACCGCTGCGCATCGCAGGGGCGTTGAAAGTAGCCGCCGGCGTAACGACCGTGGACGAGGTTTTGAAAGTCGCACCGCCTCTGAGCGGTGATCGCAGAAAAAAGAACTGAGCGCGACGGCGGTGATGTCGGCAAAATCCGCAACGAGCGGTCGATGTCTGTAAACTGCGGAACCATTCAAGACGTAACGCCCTGCGCCGACAAGAACATGAAAAGCACGCTCCAGCCCGGTCTGACACATCAGTTCAAGTTCACCGTTCCTGTCAGCAAGACCGTGCCGCATCTGTATCCGGAATCCGACATGTTTCGTCAGATGCCAGAAGTACTGGCCACTGGTTTTATGGTGGGCCTCCTGGAATGGGCATGCATCGATGCATTGCGCCCGCATCTCGACTGGCCTGCAGAACAGAGCCTGGGAACGCATGTGAACTTTTCGCACGAGGCCGCCACGCTTCCCGGGATGACGGTGGTCGTAGATGTCCGGTTGGAACGCGTCGAGGGCCGCAAACTGGTGTTCAGCGTGCAAGCGCACGATGGCGTTGAGCGGATCTCGACGGGTACTCACGAACGCGTGGTCATCGATTCGATGCGCTTCCGCAGCAAGATCGCCGACAAGGCGCGCAAGGCAGCTTGCTGATGCAAGGCGACGAATTCGCATGAGCGAGAGTCAGCGCAGATCTGCCATCCATAGCGCGGTCCTTTGCGCGCTGCTGGCACTCGTTTATACCGCGGCCGGCATCGGCGGGCTGCATCTGGCACTGTTTCATTCTTCCGTTACGACGGTCTGGCCCCCGTCGGGCATCGCTCTGGCGGCGCTGCTCCTGTTCGGACTGCGGCTCGCCCCGGGCATTGCGATCGGCGCATTCGCCGTGAGCCTGTGGAGTTCCGGAAGCCTGATCGGCGCACTCGGCGTAGGCATCGGCAATACCGCCGCCGCCGTTGCCGGCGCGCTGGTACTCACGCGTCATTGTCGCTTTGATCATCGTTTGGGAAGACTGCGCGATATCGCGGCCTTGCTGATCATCGGTGCTGTGGTCAGCCCGCTGATTGCGGCGACCATAGGCCCCCTGATGCTGCTGGTCGGTGGCGTTTTTGATGTCTCCGAAGTCGCGGCAGTCGGCGTGTTCTGGTGGCTGGGCGATTCACTTGGCATCATGCTGTTTACCACGCTGATTCTGGCATGGCAGCGACGACCGACCATCATAGGACACCGCGATTGGGAGGCAATCGGGCTGCTCGCGGTGCAGACCCTGGTTGCTTTCTTGATTTTCCACGGTTTGCTGTGGCAACCCTTCAACATTCAGCCAGCGACTTATGCATTGCTGCCGTTGCTGATATGGCTGGCGCTCGCGTATCCGCTGCGCTACACGGCGACCGCGAATTTCTTGCTCTTTTTTATCGCCATCGGCGCAACGGCTGCCGGCCTCGGTCCGTTCGCTACCGGCGACACCGTGAGCAATGCATTATTGCTGCATGCATTTCTTGCCGTCGTGACTTTTACGACTTTTCTGGTTGCCGGCGCCAATGCGGAACGCGTTGCCGCGCTGGGCAAGTCGCGCGACATTGCCGCGCGCTTTCGTCAGTTGCTCGATTTGTCGGCGGACTGGTACTGGGAACAGGATGAGCAGTTGCGCTTTACATGGCGCGCGGGCCGGGGACTGGAGGAAAAGGGATTCAGACTCGACGAAGCGATCGGCAAGACCCGGTGGGAACTGAGCGTTGAAGGCATGACGGAGGCCGACTGGGCGCCCCATAAGGCCACACTGGCGGCCCATCAACCGTTTCAGGATTTCGTCATCAAGCGGCGCAACAACGAAGGCAAACTGGTTTACATCAGCCTCGCGGGAGAGCCGATGTTCGATGCGGCGGGTCGAT
This sequence comes from uncultured bacterium, assembly GCA_965233135.1. Classification (GTDB taxonomy): domain Bacteria; phylum Pseudomonadota; class Gammaproteobacteria; order Burkholderiales; family JACQAP01; genus JACQAP01. The sequence continues at coordinate 44,825 of CBDDRM010000145.1, forward strand.
TCACCGGGTACCGCGGAATCGGCCGTGACATCACCGCGCAGGAGCAGGCACAACAAGCGCTGCGCGAAAGCGAGGAACGCTTCCGCAGCCTGACCGAAGTGTCGGCGGACTGGTACTGGGAACAGGATGCCGACCTGAACTTTATTTCCGTATCGAGCGCGATCGACGCCATATCGCGCATCGACCAACGTCTGCGAATCGGCAAGAAGCGATGGGAGATTCCGGGATTGCGCTTTGACCCGAAAACCCTGGACGAACACAAGCACACGCTCGCCGAGCGCCGGCCGTTCCGCGACTTCCGTTACATCAGGGAAATGCCCGGCGAGCAGGTCCGCCACATCGCCGTGAGCGGGGTGCCCCTGTTCGATGCGAACGGTACCTTCAAGGGCTACCGGGGCATCGGCCGTGAGATTACCGCCGAAGTGATCGTCGAACAGCGCCTCGCCAGACTGCGCGACTTCTATGCAGCGTTGTCCAAGATCAACAACGCCATCATCCATACCCGTGACGAGCAACGCCTGTTCGACGAGGTCTGCGACATTGCGGTGACTTACGGACGCGTCATTTTTTCACGCATCTGCCTGATCAACCCGCACACTCGCATGCTCGAGAATGTGGCCATCGCCGGCAATCACCAGGGCTATGCCGATCGGATCTCCATCAGCATCGATCCGGACCACCCGGACAGCCGCGGCCCTACCGGCGTCGCGCTGCGCACCAATACTCAGGACATTTGCAACGACATCGAAGGCGATGACCGGAATATCCATTGGCGCGCGGCCATGATGGCCACCGGAGTGCGTTCCTACGTCGTTTTCCCGCTGCACCGGGGCGCAAAAGTAGTCGGCTCGCTGCACATCTACGCCGCGGAGAAGAACTGGTTCGGAGAAGATCTGGTTGCGCTGATTGCGGAGCTGGCGGCGAATCTCTCGTTTGCGCTGGACAATCTGGCGCGCGAGAAAGCGCGAGAAAAGGCCGAGGTCGCATTGCGCACGAGCGAGCAGCGCTTCCGCGACTTTGCCGAAGCGGCAGGCGAATTTGTCTGGGAGAACGATCTGCAGGGCCGATTCACCTATGTCTCACCGCGGGTGCTGGACTATACCGGGTACAGCTCGGAAGAACTGGTCGGGCGCACGGCGATCGAGTTCATGCCCGGCGAGGAAGGCCAGCGCATCCGCCAATGGCTCGTCGATCACATGCAGCCAGACCGCTCCTTCCGAGACATGGAACACATGTTCCTGTCGAAAACCGGCGAAGTGCTATGGATGCAAGTCAGCGCGGTGCCGATCCGGGACGAGAGCGGCAGACCGATGGGCCACCGCGGTACTTCCCGCGACATCTCGGAGCTCAAAAGATCCGAGGCTCGCATCAGTTATCTCGCCACCCGCGATCCATTGACCGAACTACCCAATCGGCTGTTGTTCAATGACCGCCTGGAGCAGGGATTGATTGCCGCTCGTCGCAAGCGAGACAAACTCGCAGTGCTGTTTCTCGACCTGGACCGCTTCAAGAATATCAATGACTCGCTGGGCCACCACGTCGGCGATCTGCTGCTCAAGGAAGTGTCCGTGCGCATGGCTGCCTGCATTCGCAAGGGCGATACGCTTTCTCGCCTGGGAGGTGACGAGTTCGTGGTCACCCTGGGCGGACTCGTGCAGGCCGCGGACGCAGCGCAAGTGGCCGTCAAAATCATCAACGCGCTGCGAGAGACGCTGACGGTCGGTGAGCACCAGTTGAACACCTCGTGCAGCATCGGCATCAGCATTTTTCCGGACGACGGCAAAGACAGCCGGGACCTCATGAAAAATGCCGATACGGCGATGTATCACGCCAAGGAGCAAGGTCGAAACAATTTCAAGTTCTTCTCCCCCGAAATGAACCAGCGGGCTGTCGAGCGCCACCGCCTTGAAACGGAACTACGCCTCGCACTCGAGCAAAACCAGTTCGTTCTTCATTATCAGCCGCAGGCCGACCTGCGTACGGGCGAGCTGGTCGGCATGGAGGCATTGATCCGTTGGCAGCACCCCGAACGCGGTCTCGTGCCACCGATAAGTTTCATCCCCGTGGCCGAGGAATCAGGATTGATTGGTTTGATCGGGCGATGGGCGCTGCGGACCGCGTGCGCGCAAAACCGGGCATGGCAGCTTGCGGGCCTGGCCCAGGTCAAGATGGCCGTGAATATCTCTGCACTTCAGTTGAACAATCCGACCGCTTTCATAGAAGATGTAATCAGTATCCTGAAAGACAGCGACCTGGACGCACATTATCTTGAACTGGAAGTGACCGAAAGCGTGCTGCTCAGGAATATGAGTGAGAATGTCGGCGTGCTCAAACGCCTTGGCGAGATTGGCGTACGCATGGCAGTGGACGATTTTGGAACCGGCTATTCCTCGCTGGCCTATCTCAAGCAGCTCCCCATCGATTCTTTGAAAATTGACCAGACTTTCGTGCGCGATATTGAGGCCGATCCGGACGATGCCGCGATCATCCAGGCCATCATTGCCATGGCACATGGCCTCGATCTTCGGGTTACCGCGGAAGGCGTCGAATCCGAAGGTCAGTTGCGCGCCCTGCGGCTTCTGGGCTGCGACGAGTTTCAGGGTTTTTTGTTGGGTAAACCAATGCCTGCAAAAGAATTTTTAGAATCTTTTCTGGTGCCCGCGCGCACCGCGGCCCGCCGAGCCGTAGCCGCCTCTTCCCGCCGTACACGCGACGCCTGACCCCGCCCTGCGCGGCGGATTGGTCTTCATTTCAGGTGTTCTCAGCACTATCACGTCGCCCACCGAACGGACTTAACATAAATTATCAGCATGGGCATGTAACTTGCTGTATCTCTTCGCAAGTTAAGTCGATACCATTAGCGTTTGAAGCTCGATACCGGATCCTTCCAGGATATTGTGTTGCGAAACCAAGCCTTAAAAAGTGGCGACGGACGGTCCCCTGCCCGGTGTGGGGTGACGAACGCTTTTGCGCCTGAGGCGACTCTTCGTATTGCCCGGCACTTGCCATCCCGCCTCATCGGGGACGCTTGCTATGTTGCGTAAAGTCGACGCGGCGGCGGCGGCGCCCGGAGGCTCGGTCGTCCGCGTCCCGCTGGAGATCGATGCAACCCGGATCTTGAAACTGCAATCCGGCTTTTTGTCCCAGCGCGGTTTTGCGGTGGCGGCAGCCGCCCTGGCCACGGATCTGGCCCTGCTGTTGAGCGCCGAACGCGTGGCAGTTGGAATGTGCAAACGCGCTCAGACACGCGTGGTAGCGGTTTCTCATGTCGCGCGTATCGTGACCAGCACGGAGCAGCTCGATCTCATAGGCGCCGCAATGGACGAGGCGCTCCAGCAGGAAACCTCCCTGACTTATCCCGAAATCAGCGGTGCCCGTCCGCTTATCACTGCCGCTCATGCCGCCTGCGCGCGGGGGGGAACGCATATCGCAACCATCCCCCTGGTGAGTCAGGGCCGCGCATTCGGCGCATTGACGCTTTTGCGAGCGGGCGATGTGCCGTTTAACGAGCATGAACTCGCGCAATGCGAGAAGGTTTCGATCGCCCTCGGCCCTCTGCTGCAACTCAAGTACGACGCGGAGCGTGGCTGGTGGGGACGCCTTCTGGGCGATGTGCGCCAAGTGGGGCGCGCGCTGACCGGCCCGGGACGCGCCGGCCTGAAATCCGGCGCCGCGGCCGGGGTGCTCGCGATTGCACTGCTCGCGCTGGTGCCGATGAGCTACCGCATCGGCGCACCTGCTCGCGTGGAAGGCGCAATCCAGCGTGTTCTGGCGGCTCCCGCCGATGGATTTCTGCGCGAATTACATGCTCGCCCCGGTGACCAGGTGAAACAGGGCCAGGTACTGGCGGAACTCGCACAGGACGATTTGCGGCTGGAACAGCGCAAATGGGGCAGTGAACTGGCCCAGCATGAGAACACCGCGGCGGCCGCCCTGGCCCGTTCCGACCGGGCCCAGTACGTGGTGAGCCAGGCTCGGGCCGAGGAGGCCCGTGCCCAGCTTGATCTGGCCAGCCAGCAACTCGAGCGCACCCGGGTGGTCGCGCCGTTCGATGGCGTGGTCATCGCCGGCGATCTCACCCAGACGCTTGGCGCTCCAATCCAGCGCGGAGAAACCCTGCTGACGATTGCGCCCGATCAGCAGTTTCGCCTGCTGATTGAAGTCGATGAACGCGACATCCAGGACGTGCGCATCGGCGCCAGCGGGCAACTCGCATTGGGCGCATTGATCGGCCATTCGCTGCCCTTCGAAGTCGTCCGGGTAACGCCAATGGCCAGTTCACGCGAAGGCCGCAATTTCTTCGAGGTGGAAGGCAAATTCGAAGGCAAGGCCAGCGATTTGCGGCCAGGGCTGCAGGGCGTCGCCAAAATTGAAGCCGGCCGCCGAACCCTCGCCTGGAGCTGGACGCACCGGTTCTTCGACTGGCTGCGTCTGACACTCTGGTCGTGGGGCATGTGATGCACGAGTCCCTGTTCAGTCCAGTCTGGTATCGCCTGGCCGACCGGCATCCCCAACTGCGCTCGGACGTGAAGACGATACGGCAGCAGGTGCGCGGCCAATCCTGGTATCTGCTCGTCGACCCCGTCAGCAGCCGCCACCACCGCATCAATGACCGGGCCTATGAGTTCATCGGGCGCTGCGATGGTCGGCGTTCGGTGCAGGAAATCTGGGATGCGCTGCTGGAAAAGTTGCGCGACGATGCGCCGGGTCAGGATGAGGTCATCCGCACCCTGGCGCAGCTTGAAGACCAGGGCTTGCTCGTCTATGACGCAGCGCCCGAGGCCTCGACCCTGGGAAACCGTCACGACGAGCAAGGCCGTCGTGGCTTCATCAATCCCTTCGCACTTCGCATACCGCTGGGCAATCCGTCCGCGCTGCTGCGGCGTCTAGATGGCCTGGGCGCTGTCGTGTTCCGCCCCGCTGTCCTGATGATCTGGGTGGCCAGCGTACTCGTTGCCGTGGCCGTGGCGGCTTCGAACTGGACGGCCCTGCAGGCGCACGCAACCAGATGGATGGGCACACCGCACTACCTGGTGCTTTGTCTGTTGGCGTTCCCGCTCATCAAGGGGTTGCACGAACTGGGGCATGCGCTTGCCGTGCGCCGGTGGGGCGGCGATGTGAATGAGGCTGGATTCAGCCTTTTCGTGCTGGTGCCGGCGCCCTACGTCGATGCCTCCGCCGCAGTCGCGTTCCGCGCCCGGCGCCAGCGCGTCACCGTGGGCGCCATCGGCATCATGATCGAACTCGCGCTGGCGGCGGGGGCGTTGCTGATCTGGTTGAACGTGCAGCCCGGGCTGCTTCACGACCTGGCATTCGTGACGATGTTCATCGCCAGCGTGTCCACGGTGCTTTTCAACGGCAATCCGCTGTTGCCTTTCGACGGCTATTACGTGCTTTGCGATGCGCTCGATCTTCCCAACCTGAGCGCGCGCAGCCGCGCATTCTGGGCAAACCTTTTGCGCCGCATGACCGCACGACCCGACGCCGCACCGCTGCATGCCGCGCGCGGCGAACGCAAGTGGCTGCTGTGCTACGCGCCGCTTTCCCTGGCCTATCGTTTTTTCGTGTCCGGCATGATCGTCCTTTGGGTCGGCGCGCATTCCTTCGTACTGGGGACGCTCGCCGCGGCGCTTGCTCTGTACGCGCTGGTGATGAAACCGGCCTGGTCTGCCTTCTCCCACCTGTCGGACCTGCGCGCCGGGCGCGAACGCAACCGGGCGTTCGCCATCGTCGCTGCTGCCGGATGCGCAATCGTGGTACTGCTCTTCGCGGTTCCACTTCCCTATCATACGGTCGCGGCTGCCGTGGTCTGGCCTCCCGAGCGGGCGCAGGTGCGCCCCGCAACCGATGGCTTCGTGCTCGAAGTCGTCACCCGCGATGGCGCGCGCGTAACGGCGGGCCAGTTATTGCTGAAGCTCGATGACCCGGCCTTGTTTGCCGCGCGCGACAGGCTCTCGAGCCGGATCGAGCGATTGCAGGCCAGCCGTTTCTCGGCGCTGCAAGCCGATCCCGCGCAAGCTCAGAACGCGGATCGGGAACTCGAGCAAGCGGGCGCAGAACTTCAGCGCGTCGAGCAACGAATCGCCAGTCTCGAAGTGCGCGCGCAGCTGGATGGCACGCTGGTCTTGCCCAAACCTGACGACATCCCCGGAACGTTCGTGCGCGAAGGGACGCTTCTGGGCTATGTTCTGGCCGGCGGCCCCCTGTCGGTCAGGGCTGCCGTGCCCGAGAGCGATGCGCAACTACTGCGCGATACGACGCAGGGGGTCGAGGTACGCCTCGAAGAGTCCCGCCAGCCGGTGCGCGCGCAAGTAATGCGCGACCTCCCGGCCGCCACACTGCTACTGCCGAGTGCCGCGCTCGGCGACAGTGGCGGCGGCCCTGCGCGCACCGATCCTGCGGACAAGGACGGCTTGCGCGCCCTCGAACCTGTGGTCTGGGTGGATCTCGTGGTTCCGGCGATCTCGCTGGAACGCATTGGCGGCCGTGCATGGGTGCGCTTCGATCAAGAAGCCACGCCGCTGGCGCGCCGCTGGCTGCGGAGCATGCGTCAGCTGCTGCTCGCGCACTTCAACCCGTCGGAATGAGGCGACTCGGATGAAATCAGCCGCTTTGCCCATTCCCGGCCTGATTCTCGGCGCGTATCCGGAACGCCGCGGCCGCGAGCCGAGCGCAATGGCGAATTTCCTGCAGGGCCTGCGCATGCGCCTTCGCGCCCCGAGTGCGGGCTATCGCAACTTTGCAGCGCGTGTCGCGGCCATGGAAGCGGCCTGCGAGCAACTCGACGGCGTCATGCTGCAGCAACGAGTGCGCGGCGTACGCGCAGAAATGGCCCGCGATGGCTTGACCGATGCGCTGATGGTTCGTGCCCTGGCGCTTGCAAGCCGTGCCTGCCTGCTCACACTCGCCGTGCGACCTTTCGCGACGCAAATAATCGCGGCCCGCATCATGCTCGACAACAGGCTCGCGGAAATGGCTACCGGGGAGGGCAAGACACTGGCGGCCGGACTCTGCGCAGCCGTCGCGGCACTAGCTGGCATTCCCGTGCATGTGGTGACGGCGAACGATTACCTGGTGGTGCGCGATGTGGAAAAACTGCGACCTCTGTTTCGGATGCTCGGTCTGACAGCCGGCGCAATCACGCAGTCGTTGACGCGAGCAGATCGTCAGCAGGCCTACGATTGCAATATTGTCTATTGCACGGCAAAAGAACTGGCGTTTGATTATCTGCGAGACGGCTTGATCCGTGCTGGCGCCAATCCCGGTCATACGAATTCGCGCGGCGAAACTGCCAGCCATGCAGGCGGAACCCTGATGCGGGGCCTGTGCATGGCCCTGGTCGACGAAGCCGATAGCGTACTCATAGACGAGGCGTGCGTGCCGCTCGTACTGTCGGAGCGGCGCGAAAACGCCGCACAGGCGGATTACCATCGCCGTGCATTGGCTCTCGCCGCCCGGCTCGATCCGACCGCAGACTACGCGCTCGACGCGACGAACATGATCGCCGTGCTTTCCGATCGGGGACGCCAGCGCCTCGAGGACGAAACGGCGCAGTTGCCCGGGGCGTGGCGCAATCGGCGTCATCGCGATGAAACCATCGCCACCGCGCTGGCAGCCCTGCATCTTTATGAGCGCGACCGTCACTACATCGTACGTGACGGCCAGGTGACGATTATCGATCAGACCACGGGCCGTGTCGCGCCGGGCCGCTCCTGGTCCCGCGGCTTGCAGCAAATGATAGAAATTCGCGAAGGCTTGCCGCCCACTGCAGAGAACGTGACCGTCGCGCAAATCACCTACCAGCGGTTTTTCCGGCGTTACTTGCGCCTGGGCGGCATGAGTGGGACGCTGCGCGAATCGCGCGGCGAACTTCAATCCGTCTATGGTCTCAGTGTGGTCGGCGTGCCGCTTCGCAACCCGAGCCGTCGGCGCTTCATGCCCATGCGGCTTCTGCCCGACCAGGCTTCCCAATGGGAGGCAGTTCTCGCCGGCGCGGTCGAAGCAAGCCGGGCCGGTCGCCCGGTTTTGATCGGTACCGATTCCGTCGCTGAATCCGAGGCATTATCGCGGCGTCTGAACGCCGCGGGCATTGCCCACGCCTTGCTCAATGCGCGCCAGGATGAGGACGAAGCACGCATCATCGCTGCCGCCGGTCGCGCCGGGCAAATCACCATTGCCACGAATATGGCCGGTCGCGGAACCGACATTGCCTTGGCGCCGGGCGTGGCCGCGCGCGGCGGCCTGCACGTCATCTGCTGTCAACAGAACGAATCGAGGCGCATCGACCGGCAATTGATCGGTCGCTGTGCGCGCCAGGGCGACCCCGGCAGCGTGCAAACGCTGCTGTCCGTCGACAAACGCCTGATCGCGCAAGCTCTGCCGCGCTGGCTGGCGGGGCGTATCGGGGTCATGCGCGCATTACCGCAATGGGCGGCTCGAGCGATCGTGCGCATTCCGCAAAAACTGGAGGAATACCGCCGTCGCGCCCAGCGCTATGAACTGCTCAGGAGCGACCTGCGCGCCAACCGACTGGCACCGGGCGGGCACACCGAATGAAAGATCGAATGAAAGGAAGACGCTTGAAATCCGCCATATTGTTTCTTGTCTTGCTGGGCGTCGGCACGTCACACGCTGCCCCCCTGCGCTGCGTCATCGAACCGGATCGTGCCGCCGAGGTGGGCAGTCCGGTCATCGGAGTGGTGGAATCCATCAACGTCGAACGCGGGGATTACGTGCGCGAGGGACAGGTCCTCGCGAAGTTGCGCGCCAATGTCGAGCGCGCCTCGGTGGGCGCAGCGACGACGCGCGCGCAGGCAGATGCCGACGTACGCGGCGCCCAGGCCAATTATGAGTTCATGCGCCAGAAACAGACGCGTGCCGAAGAGCTGGTTCAGAAGAATTTCATTTCACAACAGGCGCTCGACCAGGTTCGCACCGAGACCAGCGTCGCGCAGCAAAAGCTGGTGCAGGCGCAGGAACAGCAACGCGTGGCCCAGCAGGAGCTACAACTCGCGCTCGCGCAATTGCGCCAGCGCTCCATCCGCGCCCCGTTCGATGGCATCGTCGCCGAACGCTATGTCACCGTGGGCGAGCGTGTCGAGGACAAGGCAATGTTTCGCATCGCCAAGGTCAACCCGCTGCGAGTGGAAGTCATCGTACCCGCCGCGCAATTCGGCGCGGTCGATCAAAACATGACGGCTCGCGTGACACCGGATCTTCCAAACGCCACCGTCCTGCAAGCCAGAGTGGTGCTGATCGACAAACTGATCGACCCCGCCAGCAACACGTTCCGCGTGCGCGCTGAACTGGCCAATGCCGACAATGCGCTGCCTTCAGGGCTGCGCTGCCGCGCCGAACTGGTCGCAGGAGATTTGGCCAGCGCGCACCCTGCGTCCCCTGCGGCCCGCGCAGTCGGACCGCGCGCGGCAAGCTTCAAGAGGGAAAGCGACCTCTGGACGCTCAAGGACAAACGACCGGCGGGCGCGCGTCGGCAGTAGGTCACCACAATCATGCAGATCCGCGAAAAACTCCAGTCAATGCTGCGCGGTGCCACGGGGAACGTACGGACTTCCGCGCGCTCCTCGATGGTCGTCGAGCGCGTGGAGCCGCGCATCCTGCATTCGGCGGATCTGGCTTCGGTGTTCGCGGACGGATCGGCCCTGCCGGCGCAATTCGAGCACCGCGTTATCGACCCAGCGGCAGCGCCCGATCCTGCTCCGGCGGCGGCAAAGGAGCAGGCGCGCACACAGGAACTCGTGTTCGTCGACACCGCCGCACCGGATTACCAGGCGCTGCTGGCCGATCTGCTCGGACAGGCGGGGTCCGGTCGCACGATGGAGATCGTGCTGATCGACCACGATGCCGAGGGCCTGCGCCTGATCAGGGACACGCTGGCCGGACGCAGCGGCATCGATGCAATCCACATCATTTCGCACGGCAGCGACGGCACCGTTCAGATCGGCCGCGACCTGATCGATCGAAACTCGCTGGCAGGATACGAGGCGGAACTTCAGGGCTGGTCCGCCTCCTTCGCGCCGGGCGCCGACCTGCTGATCTACGGTTGCGACGTCGCCGCGACCGCCGACGGCCGTGCCCTGGTCGACGCATTGAGCCGGGCGACCGGGGCGGACGTCGCAGCCAGCGAAAATGCAACCGGTGCTGGTTCTCTGGGTGGGGACTGGCTGCTCGAGTATTCCTCGGGCGCCATCCAGGCACGCACGGCGATCAGCGATTACATGCAGGGCAAATGGTCGGGCCTGCTCAATGTGGCGACCCTGCAGGCGTCACAGGATACTTACATCGTGTCGGCAACCGGCACCAACTACGGCGCATCGACGCAGTTGGAGTTGGACAGAAGCGGTGCAGGCGCGGGCAATCAACGCGTTTTGGTGGGCTTTGACTTAAGCACCCTCCCCGCAGGCGCGACTGTCAACAGCGCCATATTGCAGATGCAGGCGACAGCCATCAGCGGGAACACCAATATCGACATCCATGAGCTATTGCAAAGCTGGACTGAGGGTGGGGCCAGCTGGTTGCAGGAAAGCGCCAGCACAATGTGGACCACCGCGGGAGGTACCTATGACACTACGGCCGCGGCAACGCTCTTCACCAACGCAGTCGGACAGCATAGCTGGGAGATCACGGCGCTGGTCCAGGCCTGGGCCAACGGCACAAAGGTCAATAATGGCGTCCTGATCGGCAGTCCAGACGCCGGCGGCGGTACCATTACCTACGACAGCCGGGAAGGCACTATGGCGCCGCGGCTCGTTATCAACTATACGAATACCGCCCCGACTCTCACCGGAGCGAATGATCTCGGCGCCATGGTCGAAGATGCAGCTACCAATCCCGGCACACTGGTTTCGGCGCTGATAGCCGCAAAAACAAGCGATCTGGATCCCGGCGCGCTGAGCGGCATCGCAGTGATCGGCGTCGACAATACCAATGGCACCTGGGAGTACTCCGTGAACGGCGGCGGCGGCTGGATGGCATTTGGAACACCCACCGCGACGAGCGCGCGCCTGCTCGCCGCCGATGCGGCGACGACCTATGTGCGCTTCGTGCCGAATGCCGATTGGACAGGCACAGTGACCAATGGCTTGACCTTCCGCGCCTGGGACCAGACGGATCTCGGCGTCAATGGCAGCACAGCGGACACGAATGCGATCGCGAACACGCTTGTCGACCGTTTCGATGCGGTTTCGTACAGCAACACCGATGGCACTGCGTACTGGAGTGCCGGCTGGGTTGATTCGGATGGCGATCCATCGAGCGGAAGCATTACGGTTGCCGGTGGAAACTTGAACCTTGCGACCTTGATTGGAACGGATTCGATTTACCGCGAAGCGAATTTGAGCGGCGCATCGGCTGCCACTCTGAGTTTTTCTTACACCAATTCGCTGGGGCTTCTTGGGACGGTGTCATTGCAGGCGTCCAGCAACGGCGGCGGCAGCTACACTACCCTTGCGACGTTTTCGAACCTCTCCAACACGGGTTCAGGGACGTTCAGCACCGATATCAGCGGGTACATCGCAAGCAATACCCGCATCCAGTTCGTGATGAACGGAGTCCTGCTCGGCGGCAATCTGCAGATCGATGATGTGCAGATCTCTTATCTGACGCCTCCCGGCGGTAGCACGCCTTTCAGCGCGGCAACGGCGAGCAGCAGCATCACGGTCAGCAGCGTGAACGATGCGCCCCTCGGCACGAGCGTCACCCAGAGCACGCCGGAAGACACGGCTTATGTCTTCAGCATGACGGACTTCGGGTTCACCGATCCTAACGACAGCCCCGCCAATGCGCCGCTCGCGGTAAAGATCACGACCGTGGCCGGTTCCGGCGCGCTTACATTGAGCGGTATCGCCGTAAGCGACGGGCAGTTCATTTCCGCCTCCGACATCGGCTTGAACAAACTGGTTTTCACGCCGGTTGCCGATGCCAATGGCGCCGGTTATGCAAGCTTCAGTTTCCAGGTTCAGGATGACGGAGGCGTCGCCAACGGCGGCGTGGATCTGGATCAGACGGCCAGGACTTTCACGATAAATGTCGTGGCGTCCAATGACCCGCCTGCGGGTATCCCCACGATCAGCGGCACGGTTACCGAAGACCAGACGCTCAGCGCGGACACCTCCGGCATCAGTGACGCCGATGGACTCGGTGCATTGAGCTACCAGTGGCTGCGTAACGGCGTCGCCATCGGCGGCGCCACCGCCGGCACCTACACCCTGGGCGATGCCGACGTCGGTGCGCAGATCAGCGTTGCCGTTTCCTACACCGACGCGCAAGGCACCAGCGAAGGCCCGCTGAGCTCGGCGCAAACCGCCGCCGTGGCCAATCTCAACGACACCCCGGCCGGTATCCCCACGATCAGCGGCACGGTCACCGAAGACCAGACGCTCAGCGCGGACACCTCCGGCATCAGTGACGCCGATGGACTCGGTGCATTGAGCTACCAGTGGCTGCGTAACGGCGTCGCCATCGG
>CBDDRM010000146.1:0-6452 GCA_965233135.1 uncultured bacterium
GAGCCCAGGTCGGGGAGCCAACCCTTCAGACGTTTTGATACATCTCGTGGCCGTTAGTTTCTAGATCCTGGCCTCCTCCGAGCAACATACAAAGTCACAAAGTTCCTACCGCGTCGGCGCCTTGCCGAGCCTTTGCGGCGCCCCTTGGGGGGTGCCCGACCGCCCGTAGTCCGAACGGAGGAGCCCCCCGGCACCGTGATCGCGCCCCCGGATTTCAGACCGAGCCTTCCGGCCCGGCGGGCGCGATGCTGATATTGGGACTGGGCAAATCCGAGTGTGTTTGCCGGTCGACCTCAGGGATGATCTTGCTCTGCCCTCATCGCGTACGGCGCGCATCGCAATCACGCTATGATCTCGCTGTGGCTCGCATGACAACCCCCAGGACTGCCTCCCCTTGCCGGCCACCGGTACGTCAGCCCCACCTGGCCCCGAAGGGGATTCTTTGATGCCGCAGGATCGTGCAAGTGATGCGTCGTGCTGGCTGTGTTTCGCCGAGCCAGACTGCCTATGCAGCTGAAGCTCCCTCAGCGGGCCCTGCTGGGCGCTGCCTTGGCCCTGTTGCTGCTCATCGTGACGCCTTACCTGATTCCGCTTGATTATTTCATTCCTGATATTGAGCAAGTGGCTTCCGAGCAGCTGCGCGCGCCGGTACAAGTCGATTCGTTTCACCTTTTCGTACTGCCGCGTCCTCATCTTTCGGTGCGCGGCATACGGGTCGGCAAGCATCCCTTCCTGGAAGTTCATCAAGTCCTCATCACACCGCGTCTGAGCTCCCTTTTGAGCAGGCAGAGGGTCATCGAGGAGATCAGTCTGAAGCATGTGATCGTCGGGCAAGCGCTGCTGGGCAAAGCTTCTGCCTGGGCCAGCCGGACCGGCGGTCAAAGTTCTGGCGCAGTTCGGGTAGAGCGCATCGAAGTGCGCGACGCATTCGTCGATTTTGCGGAACTCAAAATGCGCGACGTCGACATGGACATCGAACTCAACCAGAACGGCGGGCTCGCCCGCGCGCAGGTGCGTGCAGACACCGGACGTTTCGAGGCAACCTTGCTGCCTCACGGACGAAGTTTTACAGTGCATATCGCGGCGCGCGGTTGGAAGCTCCCTGCGGGGCTGCCGTTGCTGGTCTCCGAACTCGCAGGGTCGGGCACGCTCGATCCGGGGCAGGGACTCAGGCTCGGGGCAATCCGCGGGTCCCTCTATGGGGGTGCAATCGCAGGAAAGTTGAACATTGGCTGGGACACGGACTGGATCATTGACGCTAACCTTGCGATCAATGATGTGGAGATTCAGCCCATCGTTGCGCTATACACAGAGGATGCCACGATCAGTGGCCGACTGAGTGCCAATGCCGTAATCGCCATGCGCGCACCATCGGCGGCTGAACTTGCCGCCGCGGTGGATGTTGAATCGGACTTCAGGATCGAGCAGGGCATTCTGCACAACATCGACCTGAGCAATGCATCGAAGGCCGCGTCCAGGCCTGGCACAGAGTCGGACGGACAGACGCGATTCGACAAGGTTACGGGTCATCTTGGCATAGATTCGGCCGGTTATTATCTGACCAATGTCCAGATCGGATCGGGCGTGCTGACGGCAGATGCCGAGATTTTCATTTCGACTCAGCAGGCGCTCGCGGGTCATGTCGACGTCGCATTGAAAGGTACCTCGGGCATCTTAAGCTCGCCTCTGGTCCTGAGCGGAACGGTTCAGGATCCCGCGCTTTATCCCTCGAAGGCGGCCCTTGCCGGAGCCGCCGCAGGCACCATGCTGCTGGGGCCGGGCCTGGGGACGACGGTCGGACTGAAGGCCGGACGTTATACGCAGAAACTTTTTGGAAGGCGAGTGAAGAAGGCGCGCGCGAACGCCGACAAAGCCCTACCCGGCGCGGCATCTGCCGAGCGCAGCCGCGGCGGTACCGTGCCTGGCGGCCGTTGAACGATCAAGACAGAACCCGGGCAATCGATCGGGTAACGTGGTCGATGTTCTGCGAATTCAGGGCAGCAACGCAGATGCGCCCGGTATCGATGGCGTAGACTGAGAATTCGTTCCGTAAGCGGTCCACCGCGCTTTTCGACAGCCCCGAGTAAGAAAACATGCCTCGTTGCCTGGTCACGAATTCAAAGTCCGTTCGCGGCAAAAGGGCGCCAATCTTCTCGACGAACTGCTGACGCATAAGTCGGATGCGCTCGCGCATTTGGGAGAGTTCCTTTTCCCACAACGCCCGCAATTCCGCGTTCGTGAGCACGGTAGCAACGACCAGACCGCCGTGCGTTGGCGGATTCGAGTAGTTGGTGCGGACAATGCGCTTGATCTGGCTGAGCACCCGTGCAGCTTCAGCGCTGTCGTTGGCGACTACACTCAGGGCGCCCACACGTTCGCCATAAAGCGAAAATGATTTCGAGAAAGAGTTCGAGACGAACACCGGGCATCCGGCGCCGGCAAACTGGCGCACTACCGCACCGTCCTGATCGATGCCATCGCCAAACCCCTGGTAGGCGATATCGACAAAGGGCATCAGACCGCGGGAAACAACGACATCGATCACCTCGGTCCACTGCGCGGACGACAGATCAACCCCGGTCGGGTTATGGCAGCATGCGTGCAAAACGACAATGCTGCCGGCCGGCATGCTTTTCAGCGACTGCATCATGCCGCTGAAATCTATCCCATGAGAAGAAGCGTCGTAATAACGGTAACTGTTGACGGCAAACCCTGCGTTATCGAAAAGCGCCCGATGGTTCTCCCAACTGGGATCGGAAATCCAAACTTGCGATTGCGGGAGCAGGCGCCGCAGGAAATCGGCCCCGACCTTCAACGCGCCCGTGCCGCCGAGCGCCTGTACGGTGATCACGCGTTGTTCCTGCACCGCCGCGCAGTCGGCACCGAAAACCAATTCCCTGACCGCACGGTCATAGACAGGCAGGCCATCGATGGGCAGGTAGCTTCGCGGCGCCGGATTCTCGGCCAGTTGCGATTCGGCCCGGCGCACGCACGCGAGCAGCGGCACCTTGCCGCTGTCGTCATAATAAATGCCGACCCCCAGGTTGACCTTGCTCGGACTCTTGTCGGCGTTGAAAGTCTCGGTTACCCCAAGAATGGGGTCCTTCGGGGCGAGTTGCACGCCAGCCAGCGGCGAGGCAGGGTGAGGGACATTCATCGTGATAACATCGGACATTCTGAAGGCAGGCATTGTACCGTGACCGTCACATTTCCCAACAGCCCGTTTCGCCTTCATCAGCCTTTCGAGCCCGCGGGGGATCAGCCCGAGGCCATCGCGGCCCTGGTGGAGGGCCTGAGCGATGGGCTCGCATTTCAGACGCTGCTAGGCGTCACCGGCTCGGGCAAAACCTATACGATGGCCAACGTCATCGCGCGCACCGGCCGGCCGGCGATCGTCATGGCGCCGAACAAGACACTTGCCGCCCAGCTGTACGCGGAAATGCGCGAATTCTTTCCAGAGAACGCCGTTGAGTATTTTGTTTCCTATTACGACTATTACCAGCCGGAAGCCTATGTGCCTTCGCGGGACCTGTTCATCGAGAAGGATTCGAGCATCAACGAGCACATCGAGCAGATGCGCCTGTCGGCAACCAAGTCGCTTCTCGAACGCGACGATGCCGTCATCGTCGCGACGGTTTCGGCGATCTATGGCATTGGCGATCCGGTCGACTATCACGGCATGATCCTGCACTTGCGCGAGAAAGAGCGCATGAGCCAGCGGGACATCATTTCGAGATTGACGGAGATGCAGTACGACCGAAACGACTTCGAGTTCGCCCGCGGCGCGTTCCGGGTGCGCGGCGACGTGATCGACGTGTTTCCTGCCGAGAATTCCGAATTGGCGTTGCGCATCACGCTGTTCGATGACGAAGTGGAGACGCTGACCCTGTTCGATCCGCTGACCGGGCACCTGGTCCAGAGGATCCCACGCTACACGGTCTATCCTTCCAGCCATTACGTAACGCCACGCAGCACGACCCTGCGGGCCATCGAAGCCATCAAGGAAGAACTTCGCACCCGCATCGAGACTTTCCAGACAACCGGCAAGCTGCTCGAAGCACAGCGCATCGAGCAGCGCACACGCTTCGATCTCGAGATGCTCAACGAACTGGGCTTTTGCAAGGGTATCGAAAATTATTCCCGCCACCTGTCAGGCCGCATGTCTGGGGAACCGCCGCCCACTTTGCTTGATTACCTGCCGCTCAATGCACTGATGTTTATCGACGAGAGCCATGTCACTATTCCGCAGATTGGCGGCATGTACAAGGGAGATCGCGCCCGCAAGGAGAATCTGGTCGATTACGGATTCAGGCTGCCGAGCGCTTTGGACAACCGTCCCTTGCGCTTCGATGAATTCGAGAAGATCACGCCGCAGGCGATTTTTGTTTCGGCAACGCCAGCCGAGTACGAGCGCGCACATCAGGGTCAGGTGGTCGAACAACTTGTCAGGCCGACCGGACTGATCGATCCGCAAATCGAAGTGCGTCCGGCTGCAACACAAGTGGACGACTTGCTGTCCCAGATCACCGAGCGCGTGGCAGAAGGTCAGCGAGTGCTGGTAACGACTCTCACAAAACGCATGGCGGAGGATCTAACTGACTATCTCGCCGAGCACGGCGTGAAAGTGCGCTATCTGCATTCGGACATCGAAACAGTGGAACGCGTCGAGATCATCCGGGACCTTCGATTGGGTCAGTTCGACGTGCTGGTGGGCATCAACCTGTTGCGAGAGGGTCTGGACATACCGGAAGTTTCTCTGGTTGCGATTCTCGATGCCGACAAAGAGGGTTTTTTGCGTTCGGAGCGCTCCTTGATTCAGACCATCGGACGCGCCGCGCGACACTTGAACGGCAAAGCCATCATGTATGCCGATACGGTCACGGATTCCATGCGCCGCGCCATCGCCGAGACAGATCGCCGGCGCGCAAAGCAGGTGAGCTACAACGCGGCCCACGGGATCACGCCGATCGGCGTCTCCAAGCGCATCAGGGAGATGATCGAAGGTGTATACGATTCCTCCATCCTGCAGGACCGGAAGGCCGCCGAAAAACTGGCGCAATACGGGGCAATGAGCGAAAGAGATCTGCTCAGGGAACTCAAGCGCGTCGAACGCGAGATGCTCGAGAGCGCCCGCAATCTGGAGTTCGAGCGCGCCGCGCAATTGCGCGACCAGCTCAGGGAACTCAAGGGACTTGCATTCGGGGTTCCCGACGTTGCTGACGCACCGGCATTGACCGGCACCGAGGGCAATGTCACGCCGATTACCGAAGCGCGTAGACGGAGATCCTGAGCATGACTGGAAGCAGGCGCGGAGCGATCGGTCCCAAGAGGCCAGCTCTGAAGTTCGTGCCAATCCCGCGCTGGGTCCGCGGAGTCAGGCCAGCGAATTGAAATGAACGATTCATTGATCGCCTGTCTGGAGTGCGACCTCCTGCAGCGTGAAGTACGGTTGCCGCGCCACGGCATCGCACGCTGCAGACGCTGCGGCGCGACACTTTATCGCGGTCATCCCGACAGCCTCGAGCGCACATTGGGCTTGACGGCCGGCGCGATCGTGCTGTTCGTCATCGCGAATGCCTTTCCCATTGTCGGCGTTGAGATTCAGGGGCAGTTGAATCAGACCACGATATTTGGCGCGGTGCGCGCGCTCTACCATAACCAGATGCAAGCGGTCGCGGCGCTGGTGTTCATCACGACTATCGCTATGCCAGCGGTCGAGATTTTCGCATTGACTTACTTGCTGTTGCCTCTGCGTTTGGGGCGCGTACCGCGGTATTTCGGGCCCGTCTTCCGCATGCTCCAGTCGGTGCAAAGCTGGAACATGATAGAGATATTTGTACTGGGCGTACTGGTGGCCCTCATCAAGCTCGCCGATGTCGCCAGCATCGACGTGGGAATAGCGTTATGGCCGCTGGCAGCATTGATGTTGGTAATGGCTGCGATCACCTCGACGCTCGACGCGCGAGCCTTGTGGGCGAAAGCAGCGATCGGGCAATGAGTCAGCCGGCCCCCACTGCGGCGGGTCTCGGGCTGATCGTATGCCGCAGTTGCGCGCTGGTGTTGCGCTCACGCTCAACGCCGGCAGCGTGCCCGCGCTGTCGCGGCGCCGTGCATCTGAGACAGCCGTACAGCATCCTGCGTACATGGGTACTGCTGGTCTGCGCGGCGATCCTGTATGTTCCTGCCAACACGCTGCCGATGATGCATACCAATTCGCTGTTCGGCGCACAATCCGATACCATCCTGAGCGGTGTCGTGTATTTCTGGCAATCGGGTTCCTGGTATCTTGCGCTCATCATTTTTCTTGCAAGCATCATGCTTCCGCTGTTGAAGATGCTTGCGCTGGCGTGGCTGCTGATCACCGTGCAGTTGCGCTCGCGCTGGCAGCCTGATAGACGCGCACGCGTTTATCGCATGATGGCCCTGGTCGGGCGCTGGTCGATGCTCGATAT
>CBDDRM010000147.1:0-47394 GCA_965233135.1 uncultured bacterium
AGTCGATTTGTTCGGGCGCAAGCATGCGTGTAACGAGTGCGCCGGCCAGTGCGCCGGTGAGCGCCGCGACGCTTTGCCCGACCATTTGCAGTGACCCGTAGAAGCCGCGTTTTCGCGCGGGCGCGCTCTCGACCAGAAAGGCCGTGGCGCTGGCGAATTCCCCGCCGGTGGCGAATCCTTGCAACAGACGCGCGAGCACGATGAGCAGCGGGGCCGCGATGCCGATGGCTGCGTATGGGGGTGCAAAGGCAATCATGGCCATGGACAGGGTCATGAGTGCGATGATCAGCTGTAAGGCCGCCTTGCGGCCTTTGCGGTCGGCATACAGCCCGAGCACGATTGCCCCCACGGGGCGCATGAAAAATCCCACTCCGAATGTCGCCATGGTCAGCAGCAAGGCCGCGTATTCGTTCTCGCCGGGAAAGAACAGGCGCGAAATGATGACGGTCAGAAAGCCATAGACGACGAAGTCATACCATTCAAGCGCGTTGCCGATTACGGCCGCGATGATCTGCTTGATGCGGGGTTTGCTGTGGGCCATGCGTGTTCTTTCGCCGGAAGTTTTCTTGTTGGAAAGGTTTTCCCGGACTTCCGGGACAACGGAACCGTATCACAGTGGAAGGGCGCAATGGCGTGCTTGCGTCCTTATGCAGAGTGTTCACTTATCTGCGTATCGGGGTATGAATAACGGGGCCGGCGCAGACTCAAAAAAAGGACCGCTAGCGCGGCCCTGGAGGCTTACATGTCCGCCGAATTGCCGGGCTAATGTACCAGCGCCGGTTGCGCGGCGGGCGCAAATAGTTTCTCCATTTCACGGCGAAGGCGGACGGCACTACTCGTTTCGTCCACTGCCACGTCGGTCCAGCGCACCGGTTGCCCGGCTGCCACCGGCTTGAGCATCTTGACGCCGTGGGCAAGCCCAAGGGACAACGCCCCGATATTCAGTGAGGTCTCCGCCGGCATGAGTTTTCCCATCACCGTGTAGCCGCCTTCGCCGTCGAGTATCTCACCGGCTTTCAGATCGCGTTTCGCGGCAGCGACGACGTCGGCGCGAAAACCCGTCGGGCAACCGGTGGGTTCCCCGCGCAGACCGACCGAAGCGACCGAAATGCCGACTTCCAGCCCGATCAGATGCCAGCGCTTGTACATGCAGGCATAGCGACCCGAAACATCGGTGCGCACCATGTATTCCTTGAAGCAGTTGCGAATGTATTCAGTCTCGCCTTCGAAGACGACGAACACGCCAAAGCGGATGTCGTAGGGAATTACGCGCCCATCGGTTTCGAGCGATGAGATCACCTCGACCTGACCTTTGTGATGCAGGTGTCCGCCTTCGGCAATCGGGCGCATCACGTTGGGAATGTCATCGATGCTCGCCGGCGGGAAACGCAATCCATCAGGCGCAGGGGTCAGGCCGGTCGCGTTGCACACGGCCGTGCTTTCGATGGCCGGCTTCGAGCCATCGAGAAACGAATTGAACATTTTCGGATTCAGGCCGCCGATGCGCGCCTGCTCCGGGGTCAACCCGTAATGGCCCCAGACGGTCTCCGGAGTGGACTGCGCGAAATGCGGCAGCCATTTGTGACCGCGCCCCGCCGCGACTACACTGGAACCCGCGGCGCGCGCCCAGTCGACGAGATCGCAAATCAGCGCGGGTTGATCGCCGTAGGCCAGGCTGTAGATCACGCCAGCCTCGCGCGCGCGGCGCGCGAGCAGCGGGCCGCACATCGCGTCGGCTTCGACCGTGACCATGACGACATGCTTGCCATGTTTGAAGGCCGCAGCCGCATGCTCGACGGCGGCGATCGGGTGCCCGGTGGCCTCGACCACGATGTCAATCTGCGGGTGTGCGATGAGCGCCTGCCAGTCGTCGCCGACATGCGTCAGGCCGGAGGACAGGGCCGCGTCGAGCGACGGCGCCATGTAGCGCTCCGGATTCCAGCCGACGCGTTGCAGGTTGGTTCGGGCATTCGCCGGCGAAAGATCGGCAATGCCCGCCAGATGCAGGCCCGGCGTCTTGGGCACTTGCGCGAGATACATGGCCCCGAATTTTCCCGCCCCGATCAGCCCCACGCGCAACGGCCTGCCCTGCGCCTCGCGTTCGCGCAACTTCGCGTAAAGATTCATGGCGGCTCCCGGGTCAGGCAGCCAGCGGCTTGAGGGCGTCCGCGGGCGTGCCGTCCTTCCATGGCAGCGCTACATCGTAGTCTTTGACGAGGCAATCATCGGGCAGGCAGGCAATCGGCGTGAAATCGCGATGCGCGATGTACTCGGGGCGCTTGAAGCGTCGGATGTGATTGGACACCGCGCACAGGCTCAGATAGACGTTGACGCGATCCCACGGCGAAAGATTGCAGTTCGACGCATGCACCAGGCAGGAGTGGAACAGGATCATCGAGCCGGCCGGACCTTTCGGCGCGACGATGCCGCCGCGCTCGACGAGCTTGCGAATCGAATCGTGATTGATGGTCCATAACGGATAACTGGTCGTGGACGTGTCGTGCTGGGCGTCGAGTACGCCGAGCTTGTGGCTGCCGGGAATGAACATCAGCGGTCCGTTGAATTCGTTGACCTCGCCCAGAAAGATCGCCACGTTCATGGCACGGGGCTCGGGCATCTGATCGTCGTTCTTCCAGGTGCCGTAGTCCTGGTGCCATTGCCAGACATCACCATCGAAAGCCATCTTGCCGTTCACCTTGAACTGGTGCATGTAGACGGCCTCGCCGAACAGCTGCCGGATCGGCTCGACCATGCGCGGATGACGCGCAAGCTTTGCGAACTGGCGGTTGTACATGTGCGCGGCGAAATTGGTGCGCACGGCATCGCTGCCTTTCTCGCGCACATTCTCGGCGCGGCGTTCGGCATAGAGCGCGGGCACCTCGTTGAGCAGGCTCTTGACCTCCTCAGAGGTGAACAGGCTCGGAAAAAACAGATAGCCGTCGCGGTCGAACTGCTCGATTTGCTCTTTGGTCAGTTTCATGCACCCGCTCCTCGATTATGTTTGGAAGGTAGAAAGTCACGGTAAACAGCATCGGCTCGGATCAGGATGCCTCGCGCACGTGCCGACCGAGCTCCTGTACCAGATGATGTCCAGCCTCTTGGCCGTGTCCGCGCGCCAGGCGCTCGGCGCGATCCGCATCGCCGCGGTTGATGGCCTTGAGGATGGTGTCGTGCTCATCCCAGACTGCCTCGCGCACCCCGGCTTGCTGCAGAACCACGCCCATGGCACGCCGGATGTGCGACCAGTGTCGGCTTGCGCTCTCGGCGATCAACGGGTTGCCCGAAGCGCCATAGATCAGATTATGAAAACGCATGTCGGCATCGATCATGGCGCCGAGATTGGATCCCGCTGCGGCCTTGCGGCCTTCGGCAATGACGCCTAATTCCATTTTCGCGCCGGCCAGCGCAGCCAGGCGGGCGGCGAGCGCATCCAGCACCGAGCGCACTTCATAAATATGCGCAATGGTTTGAGCGCCGAGGGGCAATACCATGAGGCCGCGACGCCCGGCATCGACCACGAACCCGTCCTTCTTGAGCATGCGCAAGGCTTGCAACACCGGCTGTCGGGAAACGTCGAGCATCGACGCCAGATCCTCCTGTGTCAGGCGGGCCCCGGGGGCAAGCACTCCTTCACAAATCGCATTCAGCAGACGCTGGTAGACCTGGTCCGTCAGATCGGGAACAAGCCGGATAGGGCTGATCGAAGTCATTGGGCGTTACAGAAGAATGGCTGCATATTGTATACAGAATGCGAAAGATATAGCAATTCCAGCTTTTGCCGCGCTCCGCGGTTGGATACAAATAAAAAACCGCAGGAGCGTGTAGCGCCTGCGGCTTCTCGATCGAGGGCGCGAACCCCCTGGGGCGCCGCGGAAAGCGAAGGTAATGTTACGAGTCGTTCTTGCGCGTCACGGCGCGCGCCTTCGCGGTTTTTTTCTTCTGCGGTACCGCATCGAGACGCAGGCTCGCATAGCTGCCTGGGGCATCCTCGATCACGCGAAGACCCTGGCCAGGGACGCGCGCTGGAACTTTCTGGCCGCCAAATCCGGCGATCCAGGCGCTCCAGTCCGTCCACCACGATCCGGGATGTTTTTCCGCAGTAGCGAGCCACTCGTCAGCGGACTCGCTCAGTTTCTCGTTGGTCCAGTACCAGTACTTGTTGGCCGCGGGCGGATTGACGATCCCTGCGATATGACCAGAGCCGCCCAATGTGAAGCGGGTCGGGCCTTTGAGCAGGCGTGCGCCGAGGTAAGTGGTTTTCCAGGGCGCGATATGATCCTCGATCGTGGAAACGAAATACGCTGGAGTGTCTACCTTCGACAGGTCGATGGGTTCGCCCGCCAGCGAGATCCCGCAAGGTTTGCGCAAGTTGTTCTTGATATACATGTTGCGCAAATAGAAGGTGTGCATCTTCGCGGGCATGCGCGTCGCGTCAGAATTCCAGTACAGCAGATCGAACGGGAACGGCTCCTTGCCCAGCAGATAATTGTTGACGACGAACGACCAGATCAGATCGTTGGCGCGCAGCATATTGAACGTCGACGCCATGTCGGCGCCCTCCAGATAACCGCGTTCGGCCATTTTCTTTTCGAGGCCGTCCACCACCGCCTCGTCGACGAACACACCCAGCTCGCCGGGTTCCGAAAAATCCAGCAGGGTGGTGAAGAAGGTGACGCTCTTCGCGCGACGCTCGCCTTTGGCGGCCATCCATGCCAGTGCGGAGGCGGTCAGCGTGCCGCCGAGGCAATAACCGATCAGGTTGACCTCATGTTCGCCGGTGGCTTGCTCGATCGCGTCGAGCGCGGCGCGCGGTCCCTCGATCAGATAGTCATCGAAGGTCTTGCCCGCATGACGCTCGTCCGGATTCACCCAGGAAATCACGAACACGGTGATGCCCTGGTTCACGGCAAAGCGGATAAAGGAGTTCTTCTCGCGCAAGTCCAGAATGTAGTACTTGTTGATCCAGGGCGGCACGATCAGCAGCGGCGTCTTGCAGACCTCGCTCGTGGTCGGCGCGTACTGGATTAACTGCATCAGGTCATTCTGGAACACTACCTTCCCCGGGGTGCTGGCCACGTTCTCACCCATCTTGAACGCCTTGGGATCGGTCATGCTGATGGCCAGCTTGCCGTCGCCGCGATCGAGGTCCTGCAGCAAATGGTTGAGGCCATCGAGCAGATTCTTGCCGCCCGTGTCGAAGGTGGTCTGCAGCACCTCCGGATTGGTCAGCACGAAATTCGTCGGGGCCAGCGCGTCAATGTATTGCCGAGTGAAGAACTTCACCTTGCGTGCGGTCTGCGGATCCAGGCCCTCGACTTCCGATACGGATTTCTGGATATTCTGCGCGGCAATCAGATAGGACTGCTTGATGTAATCGAACACCAGATTGTTTTGCCACAAGTCGCCTTTGAAACGGTTGTCCGACTGTGCGGGTTCGGCCACGACCTTCGCTTGCGCGCCGGAGGCCTTGAGAACCGTGTTTTGCCACAAGGTGAAATAGTCCTGCCACATGCGCATGGACATCTCCGCCAGCTTCATCGGATCGCTCATGAGCTTGCTGGCGAGTTCCGAAAAGGCCTTGCCGACGCCCAATTCATCGGCCGGTTCCTCACCGGTGTGCTTGGCCTGTTCGGCTAACCTGGTTTCGACGAGGTGTTTGCTGCGCAGCGCAATTTCTGCGAAGACCGTGGCGAATTCGGTGGACGCATCGGTGGGGGTAGTGCGTTTTTGTTCTGTCATGTGCCTAAGCTAGAACGAAGTTGGATTCAGTGCAAGTCCTGGGCGGCGTTAACCGCTTTGCTTTCTGTAGGTCTTGAACTTCTCGACCACCGTGGCCATTTCCTGTCCGGACAGTAACGCGGGTTTGCCGATTTGCAACGCGCGCCAGTACTGCTCACACAAGGCTTCGACTTCTACAGCCAGGGCCAGGGCAGCCTTGAGGTTTTCCCCGAGCGCAATCATGCCGTGATTAGCCAGCAAACAGGCCGAGCGATCTTGCAGTGCCGCCAAGGCATGGTCCGAAAGCAATTGCGTGCCGAAGGTGGCGTAGGGTGCGCAGCGGATGCTGTCGCCGCCCGCTATGGCCACCATATAGTGAAAAGCCGGCACATCCATGGCCAGGCAGGACAGCGTCGTCGCAAAACTCGCATGAGCATGGACCACCGCATTGACCGGGCTTTTGCGGCGATAGATGTCGAAATGAAAGCGCCACTCCGAGGACGGGGCGCGATTGCCAAAAGAGCGGGCTTGGGCGTCCATGAACACGACGTCGGCAGGCCTTATGTCCTCGTAGGGCACGCCCGAGGGCGTAATCAATAACCCCCTTTCCCAGCGCGCGCTGACATTGCCCGACTTGCCGCGATTGATGCCGAGCACGTTCATCTGCAACGCGGTCTGGATGAGTTGTTTGCGTACCTGCAGTTCGGTCACTTCAGGCCACCCTATCGCGAGTACAGTGCCGTGAGGCCGGCGGCACTGGCAGCGGCGATGCCGCGTTCGGTGATGATGCCCGTGACCAGGCGTGCTGGCGTAATGTCGAACGCGGGATTCGCGGCGCGCATTGCATCCGCAGCGATGCGCGCGGGCGCAATCGCCCCGCGCGCATCCATCGCGCGGATATTCAGTACTTCCTCAGCAGCGCGTTCCTCAATCGGAATTTCGCGCAACGCCTCGGTAATGGTCCAGTCGATGGTTGGCGAAGGGACCGCCGCATAAAACGCAACGTCGCAATCTTTCGCAGCAAGCGCCTTGAGATAAGTGCCGATCTTGTTGCAGACATCTCCAGCTGCCGTCACGCGGTCGGCCCCGACGAGCACCAGATCGACTTTTCCGTGTTGCATCAGATGTCCACCGGCATTGTCGGCAATCAGCGTGTTGGAGACGCCATGCTGGGAAAGCTCCCACGCCGTGAGCAATCCCTGATTGCGCGGCCGGGTTTCATCGACCCAGACGTGAATCGGGATGCCTTCGTCGTGGGCAAGGTAAATGGGCGCCAGCGCGGTACCGACATCGACCGTCGCAAGCCATCCGGCGTTGCAATGGGTCAGCACCTCCACGCTGCCTTTGCGACGTGCGATATCTCGCAGCAATTCAAGTCCGTGGCGGCCGATGGCGCTGTTGCAGGCAATGTCTTCGCGAGCAATCTGTTCGGCTTCGTTCCACGCCGCCTCCAGGCGCTCTCCGGGTAAGACCGGCAGTAAACGTTGGGACATGCGAGCGAGCGCCCACTGCAAATTGACCGCCGTGGGCCGCGTACTGCCCAGCAAGCGCGCCGCCCTGTGCAGATTCTCGTCCGACGTTTCTTGTGCCATTGCCAGCGCGAGGCCATAAGCGGCGCTGACTCCGATCAGAGGCGCCCCTCGCACCTGCATCGAGCGGATCGCGTGAGCGACCTCCTCGCAGGTCGCCAACCGCAAGGTCTGGAATTCGAAGGGCAAGCGCGTCTGGTCGATGATCGCGACACGCTGCGCGTCGCGCCAGACACTGCGGTAGGCAACGCCTGCAACTTTCATCGGCCCGGCGCCGCGAACCGCAGGATTCCCCGTGGGTCGCGCGATCGCACCAGCGCGCCCCGCAGCCACAGATAGTTCAGGTGGGCGATCGACTCCCCCATCGCAAAAAATGTCTGATGCGTATCGAGTTCGCGCCGGAACAATACCGGCAGCAAGTCCGCCGCCGAGTGGGGTTGCGTACAGGCGTCGAGCACTTCGGCGAGGCGGTCGCGATGATGATCGTGCAGCATCTGCACCCGTTCATGCGCGCCGCGAAACGGCAATCCATGCGACGGCAGAACCAGCGTATCGCCGGGTAACTGGAGAAACCTGTCGATCGAGCGCAGAAACAGGCCCAGTGGATCGCTGTCGGGCTTGCTCGGCCAGACACTGATGTTGGTGCTGATTTTGGGCAACAGCATGTCCCCTGAGATGAGCACGCCAAGCGCTTTGCAATACAGGGCGGCGTGCTCGGGCGCGTGACCGTAGCCCATGATGACGCGCCACTGGTGGCCGCCGATTTCGATTTCGTCGCCATCGATCATGCGTACGAAGCGCAACGGCGGTTCCCCCACGATCTTGCGATAGGAGTTGCCGCGCGCGGAAATGGCCAGGCCGCGTTCGGCATCCAGCCCGTGATCCGCGAACAGGGCGGCGGTCGCCCCCGAGTCGAAGCCGGACAAAGACTGGTATTGCGCGTGTGCGGTCAGGAACTCCGCCTCGGTCATCCACAAAGGGGCATCAAAGCGTTGCGTCAGCCAGCCCGCGTTGCCGAAGTGATCGGGATGAAAATGGGTGACCAGGACGCGACGCAGCGGCGCATTGCCCATGACGGCAGTGAAGATCTGCTCCCAGTGCGCGCGCGTGTCGGCGAGATTGACGCCGCAGTCCACCGCGGTCCACGCGTTGCCTTCGCGCACCAGCCACAGGTTGATGTGATTGAGTGCGAACGGCAGTGGCATGCGCAGCCAGAAAATCCCCGGGGCGACCTCGCACGCGGCGCCCGCCTCAGGTGCCGTCGCAAAGGGAAAGGTCAGTCTGGGGACGACGCGCTCGGCCGCCGCCAACACGGATGTCTGCATGATCTTCGTACCAGTCTAGGGAAGGGCCGCGCTATAGTCGGGATTTTACTTGACGCACACGTTAACTGTGGCATGACGGAGCCTACTTACACGATTAGGGAATTAGCGCGCGAGTTTGGGCTTACTACGCGCGCGATCCGCTTCTATGAGGATCATGGACTCATCGCGCCCTCACGAAACGGCCGCAGCCGGGTGTACGCGAATCGCGACCGCGTGCGCCTGAAACTGACGTTAAGGGGTAAACGGCTGGGCCTGTCCCTGGGGGAAATTCGCGAACTCATCGATTTGTACGATGCGGCCAAGGACGAACACGCCCAGGTCGAGCGTCTGCAGCAAGTGCTGCGGAAACGCCGCAGCATTCTCGAGCAGCAACGCGAAGATATCGAGGTCATGTTGCAAGAAATTGCTTCATTCGAAGAGCAATGTCGCCAATTCCTGAATAGCGATGCGGCGCCCTCGTCTGGCACTGCGAAACTTCATGGCTGAGCGCGCATAACGGTTTGATAATTATGGTTTGTTGCGCACCATTTCCCTTTCACCTGGAACTACCTTGAAATCGTGAATTGACGTTAACGTAAACGTCAACTAGAGTCAGCGAGTGGAGAACATGTGCGGCCTTTTTCGATCCCGGGCATCGGACTTCCGCCGAACGCGTGCGCGCGAGCCTTGAGCGCCAGCAGGTCATGACGCTGCTTGTGCGGTTTTGCCTCCGGCGAGTGCGCGATTTGGCTCCCTATCAAAACGAGCTGACGCAGCAGCACGGCTATTTTCACGGCGGCATCATCGGTACCATCCCAGATGAACGGTGATGCCGGTTTTTCGCTCATGCTCGAACAGTCCTGAGTGCTGACCATCGAACACAAGATGAACTTGCGTGCGCCCGGTGGTGGGGAGTTTTTGATTGCTCGCGGCCGCGCAGTCAAGCCGGGCGCACGCGGATCGTCACGCACGTGGATGCGTTCGTGGCCAAGCAAGGCCGCAAGACGCTTTATGCAACGCTGTTGCAAACCCTGATGACCATGCACGGGAGGCCAGACCCATGAACCGTCCGGAAAAACTGGCATCGCCATCGTTTCCCGCGTTCGATTTCGATCTCGGGCCGGACCTGGCCATGCTGCGCGATAGCGTGCACGACTTCGCGGCGCGCGAGATCGCACCGCGCGCGGCGCAAATCGATCAACACAACGAGTTCCCCATGGATCTGTGGCGCAAGCTCGGCGAGCTGGGCTTGCTCGGCATCACGGTCGCCGAAGATTACGGCGGCAGTGGCATGGGTTATCTGGCGCATGTGATCGCGATGGAAGAAATATCCCGCGCGTCCGCAGCAGTCGGGCTGTCCTACGGTGCGCACTCCAATCTGTGCGTGAACCAGATCAGTCGTAACGGCACCGAGGCGCAGAAGCACCGCTACCTGCCGCGGCTGATTTCCGGCGAGCATGTGGGTGCACTCGCGATGAGCGAGCCGAATGCAGGGTCGGACGTGGTCAGCATGCGTTTGCGTGCCCAATTGCGCGGCGACCGCTATGTACTCAATGGAAACAAGATGTGGATCACAAACGGGCCGGACGCCGACGTGCTGGTGGTGTACGCGAAAACAGACAGCACCGCGGGCGCCAAGGGCATCACGGCCTTCGTGATCGAGAAAACGTTCAGCGGGTTCTCCACGGCGCAGAAGCTCGACAAACTGGGCATGCGAGGCTCGAATACCTGCGAGCTCGTGTTTCAGGATTGCGAAGTGCCGGCCGAGAACGTGCTGGGCGAGGTCAACCGCGGCGTGCGGGTTCTGATGAGCGGTCTGGACTACGAACGTGCCGTGCTGGCGGGCGGGCCGCTCGGAATCATGCAGGCGTGCATGGACGTTGTCATGCCGTACCTGCATCAGCGCGAGCAATTCGGTCAGGCCATCGGCGAGTTCCAGCTCATGCAGGGCAAAGTCGCGGACATGTATACGACCATGAACGCCTGCAAAGCCTATGTCTATGCCGTGGCGAAGGCTTGCGACCGCGGTCAGACCACGCGCAAGGATGCGGCTGGCGCCATTCTTTATGCAGCGGAAAAAGCGACGTGGATGGCCGGTGAGGCGATTCAGGCACTGGGCGGCAACGGGTATATCAACGACTACGCCACCGGACGGCTGTGGCGCGATGCCAAGCTCTATGAGATCGGCGCCGGCACCTCGGAGATCCGGCGCATGCTGATTGGTCGCGAACTGTTCAATGAAACCCGATGACCTGCAGCGCATGAACGACGGCGACGGGCAGTCGCATCAGGAACTCGCCTTCCTGATCGCGCAGGGCATGCTCGATGGCTTCAACCGGCACTACCGATTGTTCCGCGAAACCAGCAGGTACGCAAAATCCCTGTTCGAGGCCGGCCAATGGGCGGAAATCCAGCGCATTTCACGCGAACGTATCCAGTTTTACGATCGGCGCATTACCGAATCGGTCGACTACCTGCGCCGGCGCTTCAACACCGACGAGCTGCCGGACGCCATCTGGGCTCAGGTAAAACTTCATTACATCGGTCTGTTGACCAACCACAAGCAACCGGAGCTGGCGGAGAGCTTTTTCAATTCCGTGAGCTGCCGGATCCTGCACCGTAATTATTTTCGCAACGATTTTCTGTTCGTGCGTCCGGCGCTGTCGACCGAACATATCGATTCGGACCCTCCCACGTATCGCAGCTACTATCCGTCGCGCGACGGGCTGCGCGCGACCATCTTGCGCATCCTGAAGGACTTTGGCCTGCGCAATCCGTTTCGCGACCTGGACCGCGACACGCGCTGGCTGCTGCGCGCGGTGCACGCGCATCTCGGGCGCCCTTTCCTGCTGGAGGCGAATCACCAGATCCAGGTGCTGTCGTCCTTGTTCTTCCGCAACAAGGGAGCCTATGTGATCGGCAAGATCGTCAACGGCAGTCGCGTGTATGCCTTTGCGATTCCGATCTTGCGCAACGCCGACGGCAGTCTCTATCTGGACACCATTCTGCTCGATGGGCAGTATCTTGCGATCCTTTTTGGCTTCAGCCGGGCCTACTTCATGGTGGATATGGAGGTGCCTTCCGGTTATGTCGAGTTTCTGAAAGGGTTGCTACGCAACAAGCCCGCTGCCGAGATCTATACCGTGCTCGGTTTGCAGAAACACGGAAAAACCCTTTTTTACCGCGATTTCCTGCATCACCTGAAGCATTCCAGCGACAGTTTCGTCTCGGCGCCGGGCATCCGTGGACTGGTGATGCTGGTGTTCACGCTGCCTTCTTATCCCTATGTATTCAAGGTCATCAAGGATTTCATTTCGCCGCCCAAGGACACGACGCGCCAGAGGGTCAAGGACAAATACCTGCTGGTCAAATATCACGATCGCGTGGGCCGCATGGCGGACACGCTGGAATACGCCGAAGTGGCCTTCCCGAAACAGCGGTTTGCCCCTGAACTGCTGGAGGAGTTGCGCCGCGAAGCGCCGTCGGTAATCGAGGAGCAGGGCGAGACGCTCATCGTGAAGCACCTGTATATCGAGCGGCGCATGACGCCGTTGAACATTTATCTGGACAATGCCGACGACGCGCAGCTTACGCGCGCCGTGCATGAATATGGCGATGCGATTCGCCAGCTTGCCGCGGCCAACATATTTCCCGGCGACATGTTGTTCAAGAACTTCGGGGTCACGCGATTTGGCCGGGTGGTGTTTTACGACTACGATGAAATTGCCTACATGACGGACTGCAAGTTCCGGCGCATGCCGGCGCCGCGTACACCGGAAGACGAGATGGCCGCCGAACCCTGGTATCCGGTCGGCCCCGACGATATTTTCCCTGAAGAGTTTGCCGCCTTCCTGCTGGGAGACCCGCGCGTGCGTGACGCCTTTCTCGAGCGCCATGCCGAGCTTCTGGACGTCGACTTCTGGGCTAGCACCCAACGGCGCATCGCGGCAGGCAAGGTCGAAGATGTATTTCCGTATCCCGAGGCCCTGCGCTTCCAGCGTCGGTTTGGCCTTGGCTCCGATCCGCAAAAAGGAGATTCACCATGAATAACGTCCCGATCGTCATCGTTTCCGTCGCTCGCACGCCCATGGGGGCCCTGCAGGGGGAGCTCAGTGGTTTCACCGCCGCTCAGCTGGGAGCAGCCGCGATTCGCGCAGCGCTTGAGCGTGCCGGCGGCCTGGCGCCCGAGCGTGTGCAGGAAGTCATCATGGGTTGCGTGCTGCCCGCGGGTCAGGGTCAGGCACCGGCGCGTCAGGCCGCGCTTGGCGCGGGCCTGCCCTTGTCGGCAGGCTGCACCACCGTCAACAAAATGTGCGGGTCGGGCATGAAGGCCGCGATGCTCGCGCACGATCTGCTCGTGGCCGGAACCAACGACATCATGGTAGCGGGTGGCATGGAAAGCATGAGCAACGCGCCTTATCTGTTGCCCAAGGCGCGCAGCGGCTACCGCATGGGTCACCAGCAGGTGCTCGACCACATGTTCCTGGATGGCCTCGAAGACGCTTACGATAAAGGACGGCTAATGGGTACGTTCGCCGAAGACTGCGCCGCGAAGTTTGGCTTTGCGCGCGAAGAGCAGGACCGTTTTGCCATCGCTTCGCTTGAGCGCGCGCAGAAAGCGAATCGCGACGGAACGTTCGCGTGGGAGACCGTGCCAATGGCCATAAAAGCCGGCAAGGACGAGCGCTTCGTCGAGCATGACGAGCAGCCATTCAAGGTCAACTTCGACAAGATTCCGCTTCTCAAGCCCGCTTTCCGCAAGGATGGCACGGTGACGGCGGCGAACTCCAGTTCGATCTCGGACGGTGCGGCCGCGCTCGTTATGATGCGCGCGTCGACCGCGGAGCAACTGGGACTGGCGCCGCTGGCTACCGTGGTGGGTCATGCGACGCACGCCCAGGAACCCGGCTTGTTCACCACCGCACCCGTTGGCGCCATCCAGAAACTGTTCGAGCGCACCGGCTGGGCGGCCGGTGACGTTGATCTGTTCGAAATCAACGAAGCCTTCGCCGTGGTGACCATGGCAGCGATGCGTGAGCACAAGCTGCCGCACGAGAAGGTCAACGTGCACGGCGGCGCGTGCGCCCTGGGACATCCGATCGGCGCCTCCGGTGCGCGCCTGCTGGTCACGCTGATCGGCGCGCTGAGAAAGCAAGGTGCCAGGCGCGGGGTGGCAAGTCTGTGCATCGGCGGGGGCGAAGCCACCGCCATGGCGCTCGAGCTGATCTGAACCCGACGACCATGGCTACTGCGATCCAGTTCTATTTCGACTTCGCTTCCCCCTATGGCTACATGGCGGCCACGCAGATCTCCGCCCTTGCGGGCAAGCATGGGCGCACGGTGGAATGGAAACCGATTCTGCTCGGCGTCGTCTTCCAGGTGACGGGAGGCGTGCCATTGCCGAGCGCGCCGCTCAAAGGCGATTACAGCCGACGCGACATGCAGCGCTGCGCGCGGCTTGCCAACATCCCGTTCCGGATGCCCAGCAAATTTCCGATCGCCTCGCAATCGCCCTCCCGTTTGGTCTATTGGCTGCAAGCGCAAGGCGCCCTGCGGCAGGAGCAAGCGACGTTGGCGCTGTATCGCGCCTACATGGTGGACGACCGCGATATCTCCAGTCCGGAAACAACCGCGGACGTTGCCGCGGGGATCGGCCTTGACCGGCAGCAGGTCCTCGAGGTCATCGCCGATCCGGCCATGAAAGAAAAACTCAAGACCGAAACCCAGGCCGCCATCGCGGCCGGCGTGTTCGGTTCGCCCTACATCGTCGTCGATGGCGAACCGTTCTGGGGCTTCGATCGCCTCGATCAGATCGACCGCTGGTTGAAGACCGGGGGTTGGTAAGGAGATGGCCGAATACCTGCCGGGTTTCGCACAGTCGGGCACCGCCTGCAAACCCGTTCTCACCCCGGAACTGGCGATCGCACACTGCCCGGGCGAGGTTTTCAAAGGCGAAACCAGAACGCCTGAATCTGGCAACAACGTCGACCAGGATCAGTACCCTCGCTGCAAGCGTCCTTTTGAATTGCGGCCGGGTCATCCCGGATCGAAGCGAGCGTGAACATGAGTGCGATCGAAACAAAACTCAATCCGCGATCGAACGACTTCAAGGCCGCGCAAGAGGCCATGGCGGCGCTGGTGTCGGATCTTCGCGAAAAGATCGGCATGATCGGCAAAGGCGGGGGCGAAGCTGCGCGCGATAAGCACACGGCACGTGGCAAACTGCTGCCGCGCGAACGCGTGCGCCGACTGCTGGATCCAGGCTCGCCGTTTCTCGAGCTCTCGCAGCTTGCGGCCTGGGAGATGTACGACAACCAGGTGCCCGCCGCCGGCATTGTGACGGGCGTGGGGCGCGTGGCCGGGCGCGAATGCGTCGTGGTGGCGAATGACGCCACGGTCAAGGGCGGCACCTATTTTCCGATGACGGTGAAGAAGCATCTGCGCGCGCAGGAGATCGCGCAGCAGAACCACCTGCCGTGCATTTATCTGGTGGATTCGGGCGGCGCAAACCTGCCCACCTGGGACGAAGTTTTTCCCGACCGCGATCACTTCGGCCGCATCTTCTACAACCAGGCCAACATGTCGGCGCTGGGCATCCCGCAGATCGCCTGCGTGATGGGGTCGTGCACGGCCGGCGGCGCGTATGTGCCGGCCATGGCCGACGAGGCCGTCATCGTCAGAAATCAGGGCACCATTTTTCTGGCCGGGCCGCCGCTGGTGAAAGCCGCGACTGGCGAAATCGTGAGCGCCGAGGACCTGGGCGGCGCCGACGTGCATGCGCGCGTATCGGGCGTGGCCGATCACTATGCAAACGACGACGCGCATGCGCTGGAACTCACGCGACGCATTGTCTCGCATCTGAATCGATCCAAGCCGATCGGGCTCGAGCTGCGCGAACTGCGCGAACCGCTTTACGATGCGGCTGAACTGCACGGCGTGGTGCCCGCCGACACGCGTAAATCGTTCGACGTGCGCGAAGTCATTGCGCGCATCGTGGATGGCAGCGATCTGGACGAGTTCAAGCCGCTGTATGGCGTCACCCTGGTGTGCGGCTTCGCGCATCTGTGCGGTTATCCGATCGGCATCGTCGCCAACAACGGCATCCTGTATTCCGAGTCCGCGCTGAAGGGGGCGCACTTCATCGAACTGTGCGCGCAGCGCGGCATTCCGCTGGTGTTTCTGCAGAACATCACCGGATTCATGGTCGGCAGGAAATACGAGGCCGGCGGCATTGCCAAGGATGGCGCCAAGCTGGTCGCCGCCGTGTCTTGCGCCCGCGTACCGAAGTTCACGGTCATCATCGGCGGCAGCTTCGGTGCGGGCAATTATGGCATGTGCGGTCGCGCCTATTCCCCGCGTTTCCTGTGGATGTGGCCGAACGCGCGCATTTCGGTCATGGGCGGCGAGCAGGCCGCGGCCGTGTTGGCCACGGTCCGGCGCGAAGGCCTCGAGAAAGCAGGCAAGACCTGGAGCAGCGAAGACGAAGAAGCATTCAAGGCGCCCATTCGCGCACAATACGAACGTCAGGGCCATCCCTACTACGCCAGCGCCAGACTATGGGACGATGGGGTCATCGACCCCGCGGATACGCGCATGGTGCTGGGTCTTGGACTGTCTGCGGCGTTGAATGCGCCGATCGAGAAAACCACCTTTGGCGTGTTCAGAATGTAGCGCATGAACGAACGCGCGGCGCAATTCAATATGCAATCCATTTATCTGACCGATGAGCACGTCGCATTGCGCGAGCAGGTCGCGCGCTTCGTGGCCAGGGAAGTCGAGCCGCATGGCGCTGCCTGGGAAGAGCAGGGCAGCGTGCCGCGCGATGTGCTGCGCAAAATGGGCGACCTCGGCTTCTTCGGCATCACCTATCCTGCCGAGTATGGCGGCTCCCAAGCCGATGCGCTGACCGCGCTGGTGTACGCCGAGGCGCTGTCGCGCAGCACCTTCGGCGGATTCATCGTCACGGCCCTGGTGCACTCGGACATGGCTTCGCCGCATCTCATGAATGCGGGTTCGCGCGCCCAGTTGCAGAAATACCTTCCTGGGATCATTCGCGGTGACTGCATCACCGCGGTTGCGGTGACGGAGCCGGACGCGGGATCCGATGTGGCTCGACTGCGTACGCGCGCGCGACGCGAGGGTTCGCAGTGGATATTGAACGGCGCCAAGATGTTCATTACCAATGGCGTGCATGCGAACCTTTATTTCGTGGCCGCGCGCACGGACGCCGAGGCCAAGGGCTCGCGCGGCATTTCCATGTTCATCGTCGAGAAAGGAACGCCAGGATTCCGGGTCGGTCGCGCGCTGAACAAGACTGGCTGGTTGTGCTCGGATACGGCCGAACTGGTGTTCGAAGACTGCCGGGTGGACGCGGGAAATCTGCTGGGCGAGGAGAACGCAGGATTCTACGCGGTCATGAAGAATTTCCAGCGCGAGCGTATCGCGGCCGCGGCCATGGCGGTCGGCAATGCGCTGACCTCGTTGCGGCTGACGATCGATTACGTCAAGCAGCGCAAGGCGTTCGGCGGGGTATTGTTCGACAAACAGGTCATTCGCCAGCGCCTGGCCATGCTCGAGGCCAAAACGCATGCGGCGCGGCAGTTCTTGTATCACTGCGCCTGGCTTTGCGCCCAGGAACGCGACTGCGTGCGCGAAGTTTCCATGCTCAAGGCGCTGACCGGGGAGCTCGCCAACGAGGTCGTGTACACCTGCCAGCAGTTTCACGGCGGCATGGGCTACATGCGCGAATCGGCCATCGAACGGCAGGCGCGCGATGCGCGCGTGCTGGCGATCGGCGGAGGGGCAACCGAAGTCATGCTCGAAGAAGTCGCCAAGCGCTTTGCGCCTGATTGAGAAACGGATCCTGTGATGAGCGAACCGATGCTGCTGACCGAAATCAGGGACGGGGTTGCGACCCTGCGCATGAACCGGCCAGACGTGCACAACGCCTTCGACGATGCGTTGATCGGCGCACTCACATCGGAGCTGCGTCGACTGGACGCCTCACCCGAGGCGCGTGTGATCGTGCTCGCCGCAAACGGCAAGAGCTTTTCTTCGGGCGCCGATTTGAACTGGATGCGGCGCATGGCGGGTTACACGCGGGAGGAGAATCGTCGGGACGCAATGGCGCTGGCCGATCTCATGCGCACCCTCGACCGAGTGCAGAAGCCCACTGTGGCGAGGGTGCAAGGTGCAGCATTTGGCGGCGGCGTGGGACTGGTGGCCTGTTGCGACATCGCCGTTGCGAGTACCGCGGCTTCGTTCTCGCTGTCGGAAGTGCGGCTGGGCCTGATTCCCTCGGTCATCAGTCCCTATGTCATCGCGGCCATCGGCGAACGCCATGCGCGGCGTTATTTCCTGACCGCAGAACGCTTCGATGCCGCGGAAGCCAGGCGTATCGGCCTGGTTCACGAGGTGGTCGAGCGCGATCGGCTCGACGATGCGGTAGCGAGCCTCGTCGGCCATTTGCGCCAGGCTGGTCCGCAAGCGCTGGCTGCCGCCAAGCGGCTCGTCGCGGACGTCGGCCGCCGGCCCATGGATGATGCGTTGTCGGCGGAAACCGCCGGGCGCATCGCGGCCATACGCGTCGCAGAGGAAGGCCAGGAAGGCCTGTCCGCCTTTCTCGACAAGCGCAAGCCGGACTGGAGCTGACATGCAAGGCGCGACGGGTGTAACGGCGGCGGTCAATGCACAACGCGCCAAGCTGCTGGCGCTGTTTTGCGCTTTGGGCCTGGCGATGTTCTGCCTGGACCTGGGGGCGGGGGTCTGGCTGTGGCATTACACGGGGCAGTACCAGTTCAGCTTGCCCGGTTTCGATGAACTGCTGCGCGAACTGCGCGCCTCCGAGGGCGACGCGCTGATCGACATTGCGGTACGAAACCGCGAGGGCTGGGCAGCTTGCGAGGAGGCGCGCGGTGGCACCATCGAGACGCTCGTGCACATAGCGATGACCGCGAGTTTCATCGGCCTGGCACTGTTTAGCGTGTGCTTTGTCCTGGCGCTGTTGCTTTATCGCGATCTGGCTCGGATGCCAGGCGGCGCTGTCGAGCCGCTGCCGCCGGACGATGTAGACGGCACATGGCGATAGCCAATCGAGCACTTTTAATCCGCCGATGCCTGAAAAAACGCAATGTTCGAGAAAATACTGATTGCCAATCGCGGCGAGATTGCCTGTCGCGTCGCGCGCAGTGCCCGGTGGCTGGGCATTCGCACGGTCGCGGTGTATTCCGACGCCGACCGTCACGCCCTGCACGTTGCGCAGTGTGATGAGGCCTGGCGTATCGGCGCATCGCACCCGCGCGATTCCTACCTTCGCGGCGATCGCATCCTGGAGGTCGCCGCGCACAGCGGCGCGCAGGCGATTCACCCGGGTTACGGTTTTCTTTCGGAGAACGCGGATTTCGCGCGCGCCTGCCAGGCAGCCGGCAAGGTATTCATTGGCCCGCCGGCTGCGGCGATCGAGGCGATGGGTTCGAAATCAGCCGCGAAAACACTGATGGCCAAGGCGGGCGTACCGCTGGTGCCGGGCTATCACGGTATCGGCCAGGCGCCCGACGAACTTGAGCGGGAGGCTGCGCGTATCGGCTATCCGGTGCTGATCAAGGCAAGCGCCGGGGGCGGCGGCAAGGGCATGCGCGTGGTGGCCCGTGCGGCGGATTTCGCCGAGGCCCTGTCCGCGGCGAAGCGCGAGGCGGCTTCGTCCTTCGGCGACGACCGCGTGTTGATCGAGAAGTATCTCACGCGCCCGCGGCACATCGAGATGCAGGTGTTTGCCGATACGCATGGCGCTTGCGTGCATTTGTTCGAACGCGATTGCTCGGTGCAACGCCGCCATCAGAAGGTTCTTGAGGAAGCCCCCGCACCTGGCATGAGCGCCGAGCGGCGCGCCGCGATGGGTGCGGCCGCCATAGCCGCGGCGCGGGCGGTAGGCTATGTGGGCGCGGGCACGGTAGAGTTCATCGCGCAGGCCGACGGCAGGTTCTATTTCATGGAAATGAACACGCGGCTGCAGGTCGAGCATCCGGTAACCGAAATGATCACCGGGCTCGATCTGGTCGAATGGCAGCTGCGGGTCGCCGCGGGAGAAGCTTTGCCGCTGGCTCAGGCGCAACTCTCGTTCAGCGGTCACGCGATCGAGGCACGCATCTACGCGGAAGATCCGGCACGCGAATTCCTGCCGGCCGCCGGGCGCGTCGCGTACTTGCGTGAACCGCAGGCCAGTGCGCATGTGCGCATCGACAGCGGCGTGCGGGCCGGCGACGAAGTCGGCGTGCATTACGATCCGATGATCGCCAAACTGATTGCCTGGGACCGGGATCGTACTGGCGCGTTGCAACGCCTGCGTGCGGCACTCGGTGAATACCAGGTCGCGGGAATCACCACGAATCTCGCATTCCTGTCAGCCGTGACTGCGCACCCGGCATTCGCCTGCGCTGATCGCGATCCCCAATCACTCGATACCGGTCTGATCGAACGCCATCGCGCCGTGCTGTTTCCCGAGGCTACGCCGGTGCCCGACGAGATTCTGGCCATAGCCGTGCTGGCCGAATCCTTGAGCATGGACCGTGCCGCCGCACGTGTTGCCAGCCGCTCGAACGATCCCGATTCGCCCTGGCATTTGCGCCATGGCTGGCGTTTGAACGAAGACAATCACCATGTCAGCGTATTCATGGACCGAGGCGCTCGCAGGCAGGTCGTAGCGCACTATCGTGGCGGTGGTTATCTGCTGGAACTGCCGGGGGGGCGTACTATCATGGCCTCGGCAAGCGATGCCGGAGAGGATGCTCTGGAGGTAGAACTCGACGGCATCTGCAGTCGCGCAACCGTCGTGCGCCTAGAGCAGGTTTTGACGATATTTGCCCTTGGCGGCTGTTACCGGCTGGAATTCGAAAAGCCCGAGCGCGTCGAAGAAGAGGATCCCGCAGGACGCCTGGTGTCCCCTCTGCCGGGGACAGTCATCGAAGTGCTTGTCAACAATGGCGCCAAGGTCGCAAAAGGTCAGGCGCTGATGATCGTCGAAGCCATGAAAATGCAACACACCATCGCCGCTCCCAAGCGCGGCACCGTCAGGCAGTTATACTTTTCCAAGGGCGAGCAGGTCGCCGAAGGGGCGAAGCTGCTCGAGTTCGAACCGGACGAAACGCTGACACCATGAATTTTCCAGCACGCGTCAAGATCGTAGAAGTCGGCCCGCGCGACGGCCTGCAGAACGAAAAAGGCTCGGTGCCTACCGAGGTCAAAGTCGAGCTGGTCAATCGTCTGACCGATGCGGGCTTGCCAGCCATCGAGGCGGGCAGTTTCGTTTCGCCCAAATGGGTGCCGCAAATGGCGGACTCGGCGCAGGTCATGGCCCGGATCCGTCGCAAGGCCGGCGTCTCCTATCCGGTTCTGGTGCCAAATCTGCAAGGGTTGCAAGCCGCCATCGCTGCGCAGGTCAGGGAGATCGCGGGCTTTGCAGCCGCCACGGAAGCCTTTTCCAAACGCAATACCAATTGCAGCATAGCCGAATCCCTGCAACGGCAAGCGCAAGTCTGCAAGGCCGCTCTGGCCGCCGGCCTGCGCGTACGCGGATATATCTCGGTCGTGCTCGGCTGCCCTTATGAGGGCGAGGTGAATCCGCAGACCGTCGCCGATATCGCGCACCAACTCTACGACATGGGGTGTTATGAAGTATCGCTGGGCGACACCATCGGCACAGGCACCCCGGCACGTGCGCAACGCATGGTCGAGGCGGTGGCGAAGAAAGTCCCGCCTGACCGGCTCGCGGGCCATTTTCACGACACCTACGGTCAGGCGCTGGCCAATATTCTGGCCGTGATGGAACAGGGAGTCGCGACGTTCGACAGTTCCGTGGCGGGCCTGGGGGGGTGTCCCTATGCGAAAGGCGCGACGGGCAATGTCGCCACCGAAGATGTGTTGTACATGCTCGACGGCCTTGGCATTACCACCGGCATCGACATGAATCGTCTGCTCGATGCAGCTCAATTCATCTGCGACCATCTCGGCCGGCCGACCATGTCGCGCGCCGGCCGCGCGCTGGCCGTAAAGCGTGACAAGGCTGCAGCGTGAACGATGCCCTCAAGGACATACCGTCACCCTGCGTGAACGTCTGTCAGATGAATCCTTACAACGGTCTGTGTCGCGGCTGCCTGCGCACGATCGACGAAATCGCGGGTTGGCTTGATTTGTCCGCGACCGACAAACTTGCGGTGCTCGAAAAGATCGAACAGCGCCGAGGCACAGGGAAAAAACGTTGAACACAGGATTGACCACACCCGTAGCGCGCCAACCCATGCACCGGCGTCGAGTCGAATGTATCGGCTATCGTCGCGACGACGGCCTCTGGGATATCGAAGGCCATCTGATCGACACCAAGAGTTACGATCTGAAGGATCTTGATCGCGGGCCCGCGCCTGCAGGCCAACCGCTGCACGAAATGTGGCTGCGACTAACCGTGGATGACGCCTTGTGCGTCGTCGCGGTGGAAGCGCGCACTGTGTGGGGGCCTTACCATATGTGCGGCGATATCACGCCGAACTTCCAGGCGTTGAAAGGCCTGGAGATCAAAGGCGGCTGGACGCAGAAGACGCGCGAACTGCTGGGGGGCACCAAAGGTTGCACCCATTTGCTGGAATTGCTCGGACCCATGGCGACCACTGCGTTTCAGACCATCTATCCCTTGCGTGCGCGGCGCGAACGCGAGCAAGGTGTTCGCAAGCGCCCCGGACTGCTGGATTCCTGTCACGCGTGGGCGTCGGACAGCCCGGTCATCGCCAAGCGCTATCCGGAGTTTTATACCGGCACTGCCAAAGTCTCAACCAGCTGACGAACATGCGTGCCAAACCGCTTTCGGGCATCCAGGTTCTGGATCTGACCCGGCTGCTGCCCGGTCCGGTGTGCACACTGCATCTGGCTGATCTGGGTGCGGACGTCATCAAGATCGAAGACACCGGCGCCGGTGATTACGCGCGCACACTCGGCGCTCAGCCCGGCAAACTGGCACCGGTGTTTGCCGCGATCAATCGCAACAAGCGCGGACTGCGCCTCGATCTGAAGCAACGCGAAGGCGTGGAAGTTTTTCTGCGGCTGGTGCGCGATGCCCACGCCGTGGTGGAGGGTTTCCGGCCGGGTGTGGTCGACCGCCTTGGCGTGGGGTATGAGGCCTGCCGCGCGATCAATCCACGCATCGTGTATTGCGCGATTTCAGGCTATGGCCAAAGCGGACCCTATCGCGATCTTGCCGGACACGACGTTAACTATTGCAGCTATGCCGGCCTCACGGATCAGATCGGCGCTGCGAAGGCGGCCCCGGTCCTGCCAAACCTGCAGATCGCCGACATCCTCGGCGGTGCGCTCGTGCCGGCAATGGGCATTCTCGCGGCCTTGCTCGACGCCCAGCGCAACGGCCAAGGCCGGTATGTCGATGTGGCCATGACCGAAGGCGTGCTCGCGCACAATCTGCAGGCGCTGGCGGCCGTAGCGTCCACCGGACAAGCGCATCCGCGCGGCGAGGATTTCCTGTCAGGGCGCGAGCCTTGCTATGCGATTTATGCCACGGCCGATGACCGCCACATGGCGGTCGGCGCGCTCGAATGGAAGTTCTGGGAGCGCGTGTGCGATGTGTTGGAGCGACCGGACCTCAAGGCGTGTCACTGGGAAAAGCGCAGCAAGGATGCGGCATGGGGCCGGCAGCAGACGGCCGCGATTTTCGCCGCACAATCGCAGGCGTACTGGATCGCGAAATTTTCCGGCGAAGACTGCTGCGTCAGTCCGGTGCTGAGCCTGCAGGAAAGCTTCGACGATCCGCAGATCGTGGCGCGCGCTATGGTCAATCGTGCCGGCGGGACCCTGCAGTTCGCGCCCCCCCTGAAAATGAGCGAATACGATTTCTCGGTTGACCGACCTGCGCCCGATGCGGGACAACACAGCGTCGAAATCCTGCAGCAAGCGGGTTATACGACCGCGCAAGTCGAAAAGCTGCGTGCGTCGCGCGTCATCTGACGCGCCCACTTGCGCGGGCGGTGCAGAGCGCTAGAGCGATTCCACGAATTTCACCAACGCTTCGCGCTCCGGTTTGGTCATGGCACCGAATATGTCGCGCGACGCCTGTGCTTCGCCCCCGTGCCACAGAATGGCCTCGGTCACATTGCGCGCGCGGCCGTCGTGCAACAAAGTGCTGTGTCCGTTCACGACCGGAACCAACCCAATGCCCCATAGCGGTGGCGTTCGCCAATCGCGTCCCCCGGCGCGAAAATCCGGGCGCCCGTCGGCGAGAGCTTCGCCCATGTCATGCAGCAGCAGATCGGTGTAAGGGTGAATTACCTGATGCTTGCCAAGGTCGATGGCGGCCTGGCTGCCGGTTTGCAACCGAGGCACGTGACAGGCGTTGCAGCGCGCCTGCGCAAACAGCGCTTCTCCGCGCTGCACCTGCGCATCTGCCGCATTGCGCCGTGCGGGTACGGCCAGCGTTTGCAGGTAAAAGCTGATATTTTTGAGCCGGCTTGGCACGACTTCGGGTCGATAGTTGCCGGTGCAGCCGCCTTGGCCCCCGCATTTGCTGGCTGAGGGCAGGTCAAGGCACTGAAGCTGCGGAGCAGGACAATTCTCTTCTGGAAAAAACTGGGACGTCGCGCCGATATCCGTGAAAAACGCGGCAGCCGTCTGCTGGCGCACATTCGGCTGATTGGCTTTCCAGCCGAAGCGACCGAGCACGGTCCTGCCGTTTTCGTGATCCCACACGTAATTGGGCCGGCCGCCCAGCCCTTGCTTCTTCTGATCGGCCGCAAGCGCCAGAATGGTTTCCTCGGGCACGGCTTCGAGCAATCCGAGCCCGATCATGGCCGGCGCAATGCGCGCCGAGATCATGGTCCCAGTGCCGAGCTCGCCAAACTGCAGGTCGGTGTAGTGCATCTGCGGTTCGCGCAGGACGATGATCTCGCCATCGTTCAATCGCACCTCGCGCGGGCGATAGGTAAACACCACGCGACCTTCTGCCGGAACGCGGCCGGCGATGCCACGATTCTGCAACTGATCGCCGTAGGCCGGATGCGGATTCGGAGCACCCTCCTTGGTCTGGCCCGGAATGCTCAAACGCACCAGCAGACCGCGTGAACCTTCCTCGGCGTGCTCCGGCGCTTTGGCCCGCCCGTTGTTGACGTGGCAATGCGCGCAGCGGTCCTCGTTGAACGTCGGCCCCAGACCCCAGACGCCGTCGGGCTCCGGCGCAACTACCCAGGCCTCGTTGAACTGCTCACGGCCCGCGAGGAACTGCTCCATTTGCTTCTTGCTCAGCGCCCCGACTGGAAGCGAAAAGGCATTCGCATCGCTTGCGATGAGAGTGAACTGCCCGGCGGAAAGCGCCCCGTCGCGCGCTATATCCGTGCCGCTTGCCAGCACGGCCATGCCGAGCAGCCCGACCGACGATGTCAGGCGCAATGCCCGGCGCAACGGTGATCGGCCCATCGAGCGCCTGAT
Source organism: uncultured bacterium (assembly GCA_965233135.1). Taxonomy (GTDB): domain Bacteria; phylum Pseudomonadota; class Gammaproteobacteria; order Burkholderiales; family JACQAP01; genus JACQAP01. The sequence continues at coordinate 25,025 of CBDDRM010000147.1, forward strand.
CAGTGGTTATGGTCCCAGGGGCTGTGCTTGACCTCGGGCGGCAGCCAGACTGTCTGATAGATTTTCTGCAGGTCTTTTTCCTTCGCCAGCTCGTCGCTGACCGAGAGATTGGCGTACTTCGCCGCGGTCGGGCTCGAGTGATTGCCCGTGTTCAGGCTGGGCGCAGACAGGACCTTGCGCAATGCCGTCCTGCAGGCGGGACACGTCTCCGGGCGCGGATCATTAATACCATGGCGTGTCTGATAAATTGTGCGACAGGGATCGCACGCGTACTCATAAGTGGGCATTTCTTCTCCTGCCGGTATTCGAACTGAAAAGGGCCGACTCCCCATGGAATCGGCCCCAGCCACTGACACTCGCTCAGGCGAATTGCGTCTTACCGGCCAGAATTTCGGCTTTTGCCTGCATCGCCGATTGCTTGTTGATGTTCCAGATGCGCGCTGCGTTCTCGCCAAAGACCTTGCGACGGATCTCCTCGGTAATCTTCGGATAGCCGTGGCCCTCGACCAGCTCGTCGGGGATCTGGAACTTGCGGAAAGCCTCGATCTGCCACTGCGGGTTGCCCCAAAGCAGCGAGTCGGTGCCCCACAACACGTAGTCGGGACCGAGATCGCGCAACAGCGTGCCGATGACATGCGCGCACTCCAGGGGCCTGCTGGTCACGGTGGCCGCGAACGTCGAACCGACTTCGCAATACAGATTCTTGCGCTGCGGCTTGAACGTCTTCAGCGCGGCGAGTTCGGCGTGATACGGCCAGGCGGAGTGGTAGGCAATGAAGTTCAGATCGAGGAAGTCATCGGCTGCCGCGTCGAAATCTTCCGCATGCGCGTAGCGCGCATAAAATTGTCCGAACGGGATGCCCTTGTGGCAGCCGATGTTCTTGACGCCCAGCTTGCGGCATTTTTCCCAGATCGGGTACGCAAGTTTTTCATCGTCGAACCACCAGCCCTTCTTCGGCGTCGCGTCGAAGGTATAGAGTTTCAAGCCGGAAATCTTGTACTGCTCCACGTATTGCGTCAGCCGGTCAAGCGTCTGGCTGAGCCCCTGATTGGGCGTCAGTCCTCCGGCGAGCATCAACGTGGACTTGGGCCAGTTATTGCGCACCCCGACCTGATATTCCATCGGAATCATGTCCTGCCCGCCGTAATGTTCACGGAATCCAAAGGGATTGAAAATGCCCACCGTGGTGTCACTTTCCTGCAGGATCAGCTTGCCGTAGTTCTCGACGTTCATGTCGCGCGTGCCATTGGGAAGCCCGAACGCCTTGCCCAGATCGTCGAGCAATTGCACGAACCACATGCCACGCTCGGTGGTATTGACGCCGAGCTGGTAGTGGCCGGGACGGGTACACACGTGCGTATGGACGTCGACGATGAAATCGGTGCTCGCGCGCGCGACCTGGATCGCCTCGTTCTTGGCGCTGAAGTCTGCCGCCTCGGCTGCGCCGACTTCGAAGAACTTCATGCCGGTGATCTCATTGGCCGCCAGCATGGCGGCCGAGAAACCGAGTGAAGATTTGATGAATTTGCGCCGCGATACACCCGCCTTGCGCGCGTAGTCGTCCATTTTGTGCGAGATTTTTTCGCCCATGCCCCCGGTCAGGAACAAGGAGGTGCCGACTTCATCGCCGTTGAATGGATCTTTGGGTAACTCGTCCAGACCCTTGAAGTGCTGAAGAATATTGAATTCCATCGCTGCGCTCCCCCACTTATGATGGTTGATGTTCCAGGCGTCTGACGGGCGTGACCTGAAAATCCATTGGCGCCTGCATTGCGCTGACCAAACACAAAACAAAACCTGAGAGGCTGAAACGAACTGGCAGGATGACGCTACTCCTGCCAAAAAGGAGTGTCAACGGAATCAGCGGAGGGAACTCCTGGCGCCAAATGGTGCACTGCGTCCCGACCCGCGGTGGTGGCGGTTCGGGACACAGCCGGCGACGTTCTACTCGTCGGCATCGGGCTCCAGCCAGTAGTTGACGGTGTCCGGATGCGCAGCCATCCAGTTGCGTGCGGCATAGGGCGGCGCGAGCTTGTTGACGTTGACCTGATAGTCCATTTCGGTGACCGCCTTGACCGAAAGGGCCATGCGTTGGAGCGCGCCCCAGGTGCGCTTGTCGGCCTTCGCGAAAAAATCCTTGTGCGCCACCAGATAGGCGGTGTCGGCTGATCCGAGCAATTGCCTGGGTTCGTCGAGAATGCGCATCGCTGCCATGCGATTGAGGTAATTGGGCTGGGACAGCGGCATCACAAACCAGCGTTTGGCGGCTATGTTGTCACTGAAGTTGGTGACCCGTTCCGAAGGCTGGCTGGGCAGGAGTTCGTAGCCGGAGTCCTTGAGGCTGTAGGCCTCCATGATTTTCTGCGATCCCACCAGGAGGCCCGAATCCGGTTTCGTGCCGCGGATCTGCTTCTGCATTTTTGCGGCGACCTCGGGTTTGCGCAGATCGGCGACACTCGATACGTCAGCCGCCGGAACATATGCCGGCACCGCCCAGAACAGTTTTGCGTCGTCGAACAACGTCGTGACGATCATCGAGCTGTCCTTGTACTGCTCCCAGTATGCCGCATGCGCATTGGGCAACCAGACCGCCACGAACAGATCGATCTCGCCTTTGCCCAACAGCGGATACATCTCCGCGTGACTGCCTTTCTTCACGGCGACGTTGTAACCCAGGCGCTCGAGCACGCCCTGCACCACGCTTGCCGTGACTTCGTAGAACGACAAGTCGACATAGCCAAGCGTTACGAAACGCGACTGCGCCATGGCATTCGGCGAAGCGCAGAAGACTACCGCGGCCAAGAGGCCGGCAAACCAGCGTGTCATTGTTTGCATGAGGATTCCCGGATGGTAACCGGCGCCCCGGAACTGTTTTGAGCAGCGCCGACAATTCCACGCATTGTACGTCCGGCGCTTTTGCGAAGACCAGCCCTCGATGCGCGAAGCGCATCCGTACAGAATGGAGATTGATCCTCGATGCTCAGGTCAGCGGCAGCATGACCACTTTCTTGTAACCGGGACGCTGGCTCAGGTTGTCGAACCAGCGCTGCACATTGGCAAGCTCGGGCCGCTCGAACGGTAATCCCATCCAGCGCCAGACGCTGCAACCCAGTGGAATATCGCCGATGGTCAGTGCATCGCCGCCGATGTACAGGCGGTTCTTCAGATGCGCATCGAGATAGCCCATGATCTCTGCGGTTTTCAACCGGGATTCTTCCATGGCATTCGCATCGCGCTGGTCGGGCGCAGTGCGTACCAGGTTCCAGAATAATGGCCGGAACGTCGGCCAGAACGTCGAGTTTTGCCAGTCCATCCATTTGTCGGCTTCGGCGCGGATATTCAGATCCTCGGGCCAGAGCTTGCCTGCGCTGTGCTTGGCGGCGAGGTAACGCACGATGGCGTTGGATTCCCAAAGCACGAAACCGTCCTCCTCGATGGTCGGAACCAGGCCATTGGGATTGAGATTGCGATATTGCTGCGTGTTGACTACGCCGAAGCTGCCGCCCGCATCGATCCGCTCATGGGCGAGCCCGATCTCCTCGCAGCACCACATGACTTTCTGCACGTTCACGGAATTGCTGCGTCCCCAGATCCTGAGCATCTTGGTCTCCCGGGTTCATCGGTCGAATCAGCGCGAAGCGCCCAACTCCGCCAGCGTGGCATCGATCAGACGGCGCGAAATGCTGATCTTGCTGGGCAACGCCGGCGGCAACCGGTCGATCGTAAACCAGTCGGCCGCTTCGATCTCGCCTGGTTCAGGCGTAATTTCACCGCCGGCGTAATCCGCATTAAACGCGATCATCAGCGAGTGCGGAAACGGCCAGGGCTGGCTGGAGAAATAACGCACATTAGCGACTTCGATGCCGACTTCTTCGCGTACTTCGCGCACCAGCGTCTGTTCCAGCGTCTCGCCGGGTTCGACAAAACCCGCCAAAGCACTGTACATGCCGGGGGCGAAATGAGGCGATCGCGCAAGCAAAAACTCGCGTCCGCGCCGTACCAGCGCCATGATCGCCGGCGCGATGCGCGGGTAATGCACCTGTGCGCAATTCGGGCATTCGCGGGCCCGCTCATGCGCCCTGAGGTGTGTCGGCGTGCCGCAGCGTCCGCAGAACTGGTGGGAGCGATCCCAGTCCACGATCTGGAATGCCCGCCCGGCCAGTGCAAACAAGGAGTCGTCAATGGCGCCGAAGAGCGCGCGCAGGCCGGACCACTGCATTCCATCGGGCGGCGCGCAGCCCTCGTCGAACTCGCAGGCGAAACAATGTTGCGTGCCCAGAACCCCCAGGTACTGGCTGCGCTTGGGCGACAGGCCCAGCTCGCGCATGTCGCGTGCACTGGGCAGGCTGGCGTTTTGCGTATCGCGCAGCACCAGAATCTGCGCGCCCTGGAATGCGAACCACAGCGCAGGCCCGGATTGTTCCGCAGGCGGTGTGACCAGCGCAGTGAACTGCTCGGACCCCGGCGCCATGGTTATTTCTTGGGCATATACAGGTCGGTGATGCTGCCCTCGGCGATTTCAGCGGCGAACATGACAGTTTCCGAGAGCGTCGGATGCGAATGGATGGTCAGCGCAAGATCCGCCGCGTCGGCCCCCAGTTCCAGTGCGAGCACGGTCTCGGCAATCAGTTCGCCGGCATTGGGGCCGACGATTCCGGCGCCCAGCAAGCGGCGCGTTTTTTTGTCGAGAATCAGTTTGGTCATGCCCTCGTCGCGCGCCGTCGCACGGGCCCGGCCGCTCGCGGCCCAGGGAAAACTCGCCTTCTCGATGTCCATGCCCTGTGCCTTGGCTTGCGTTTCGGTCAGACCCATCCAGGACACTTCGGGATCGGTATAGGCGACCGACGGAATGGTACGCGCATCGAAGGCGGCTTTATGACCGGCAATCACTTCGGCGGCGATTTTGCCCTCGTAGCTTGCCTTGTGTGCCAGCATGGGATCGCCAACGATGTCGCCGATGGCAAAGATGTGCGCCACGTTGGTACGCAGTTGCTTGTCCACGGTAATGAAGCCGCGCTCATTGACCGTAACGCCGGCGGCCTCCGCCGCGATGGCTTTGCCATTCGGGCGCCGTCCGACGGCGAGCAGCACGCGATCGTATACTTGCGGCGACGGCGCATTCTCGCCTTCGAACGTTGCCTTGAGTCCGTCTTTCTGCGGCTCGAGCTTGGTCACCTTGGTTTTGAGGTAAATGCCTTCGTAGCGTTTCTCGATGCGCTTTTGCAGCGGGCGGATCAGGTCCCGGTCGGCGCCCGGGATCAGGCCGTCGAGCAATTCCACCACGGTGACCTTCGCGCCGAGCCCGTCGTAGACGCAGGCCATTTCCAGGCCGATGATACCCCCGCCGATCACCAGTAACCGCTTCGGAACGTCTTTCATCTCCAGCGCCGCGGTGGAATCCATCAAGCGCGCATCGTCGTAGGGCAGGCCAGGTATTTTCGCTGACTGCGATCCGGCCGCGATGATGGCGTGATCGAAAGACACTTTCTTGACGCCATCGGGCGTCTGCACCTCGATCATGTGCGGCGAGCTAAATTTACCGACGCCTTGCACCACCGTTACTTTGCGCTGCTTGGCCAAGCCTGCCAGCCCTCGAATCGATTTTTCGACCACGCCGCTTTTCCATGCGCGCAGTTTGTCCAGTTCGATCTTCGGTTTGCCGAATGCCAATCCGAAGTGCCCCATCTCTTCGGCTTCCGCCACGACGCGCGCGGCATGCAACAACGCTTTCGATGGGATGCAGCCCACGTTCAGGCATACCCCGCCCAACACAGGATAGCGCTCGATGAGTACGGTCTGCTTGCCCAGATCCGCCGCACGGAATGCCGCCGTGTATCCACCGGGCCCCGAGCCCAGCACGACGACTTCCGCGTGGATGTCGCCCTTGACGAGCGGGGCGGACGTGCTCGACCCGGGCGCCGTGGCCGCGGGTGCAGGCGGGGTTTTTGGTGCTTCGGATTTCGGTGCTTCGGTTTTCTGCGCCGGGGCGGGTGCCGCCGCGGTCGCGCCATCGCCTTCGAGCATCAGAATCAGACTGCCCTCGGAGAGCTTGTCGCCGGGCTTGATTTTGAGTTCCTTGACGATGCCGGCAGCAGGCGATGGCACCTCCATCGTTGCCTTGTCGGATTCCAGCGTGATCAGTGAATCTTCTTTCTCGACCTTGTCGCCGGCTTTGACCAGCACCTCGATCACGGGAATGTTCTTGAAGTCGCCGATGTCGGGGACTTTGACCTCGATCAGATTGCTCATGAGACTCCTCTTGTTCTTATGGGCGCACTGCCGCGCGCGCCGGAGAAACGACTATTCGCGGATGTGGCCGTCGCCGAGCACGACAAACTTCAACGACGTCAAACCTTCGAGCCCGACGGGACCGCGCGCATGCAGCTTATCCGTCGAGATGCCGATCTCCGCACCGAGACCGAACTCGAAGCCGTCGGCGAATCGTGTGGACGCATTGACCATGACGGATGCCGAATCCACTTCGCGCAAAAAACGGCGCGCCCGCGTGATGTCTTCGGTCACGATCGCATCGGTGTGCTGCGAGCCATACATGGTGATGTGCTCGATGGCGTGATCGAGACCGTCGACGATGCGCACCGACAATATGGGCGCCAGGTACTCACTGTACCAATCGTCCTCTGTCGCCGGTTTCATCTGCGCGACCAAACTGCGGGACGCTTCGTCTCCCCGCAATTCCACGCCTTTGTTCTGGTAGATGGACGCCAAGGGCGGCAGCACGCGAGCGGCGATGGCGCGATGGATCAGCAGGGTTTCCATGGTATTACAGGTGCCGTAGCGCTGGGTCTTGGCGTTGTCGGCGATACGGATGGCCTTGTCGATGTCGGCCTTGTCGTCGATATAGACATGACAGACACCATCCAGATGCTTGAGCACCGGGATCCGAGATTCGGCGGAAATGCGTTCGATGAGCCCCTTGCCGCCTCGCGGCACGATGATATCGACGTAGTCTTTCATCGTGATCAATTCACCGACGGCGGCCCGGTCCGTGGTCTCGATGACCTGCACGGCGGCCTCGGGCAAGCCTGCGACCTTCAAACCTTCGTGCACGCACGTGCCAACCGCCTGATTGGAATGGATGGCTTCGGAACCTCCGCGCAGAATGACGGCATTGCCGGACTTCAGGCACAGGCCCGCCGCATCGGCGGTCACATTCGGGCGCGCCTCATAAATGATGCCGATCACGCCCAGGGGAACGCGCATCCTGCCGACCTGAATGCCGCTGGGCCGGTAGCTCATGCCGCTGATCTCTCCCACCGGGTCGGGCAGTCGGGCAATCTGGCGCAAACCCTCCGCCATCGCCGCGATGCCCTCGGGGCTCAACGTCAGCCGGTCGATCATCGCCGGATCGAGGGCGCGGCCGCGGGCGGATTCGACATCCTTGCGATTGGCCTCGAGCAACACCGCCGCATCGCGCTCGAGTGCCCGCGCCATGGCTTGCAGGGCTTCGTTCTTGGCGCCGGTTTCGGCTCTCGCCATGGCCCGCGAGGCGGCGCGCGCCCCCCGGCCGATCGAATGCATATAGGACTGAATGTCCATAGGTTCTATTCCCGGATACCGGCGACGATTTTACCCTTATTCGCCGTCCCCCGGCCCTGCGCAGGGGGAGCTGCCAATGCCAGGCCGAGTTGCAGCAACGCGTCCCAGACATCGCCATGGTCAAGCCCCTTGATCATGCGGTCCAGGCGCGCGGCATCCTGCAACGCCGTGGTCAATTGTCCCTGATCCAGCCGACGCAGGGCTGCGGGCATCAGGTCCTGCCGCGGTCCCCACACCCGCGCCTCCCGCAATGCCTGCGCCATCGGCTGGCCCGCGACCATGGCTGTTTTGACTCTCAGCATGGCCCGGGCTTCTTCGGCAATAGCCCATAGCACCAGCGGCGCGGCCGCCCCTTCCGCGCGCAACCCGTCGAGCATGCGGGCAAAGTGGGCGCGGTCCGCGTTTAGCAAGACGGCGCCGATTTCAAAGACGTTGAAGCGCGCTACATCGACCACGGCACTACGCACTTCGTCGAAGGACAGCGGGCCGGGCGCGAACAACAATGCAAGTTTCTGCACCTCCTGGTGGGCCGCCATCAGGTTGCCTTCGACGCGATCGACCAGAAACTCGATGGTTTGCGCGTCGGCCTGCTGGTTCTGCTGCGCCAGGCGTGCGCCCAGCCATCGGCCCAGACGCTCGCGCTTGATCGGTGCGGCATACACGGCCACGCCCGCGCTTTCCAGGGCCGCGAACCACTTGGATGCTTGTGCCTGCCGATCAATGCCAGGCAGCGCGATCAGGATCAGCGTGTCGGCGGGGGGCGAGGCTGCCAGTCGCTGCAGCGCGTCACTGCCGTCCTTGCCGGGTTTTCCGGACGCAATGCGCAAATCCAGAACGCGCTTTGGCGCGAACAGCGACAGGCTGTTGCTCAGCATGACGAGTTCGCCCCAATCGAATCCGGATTCGGCAATGAGGACGCGACGCTCGTCGAAACCCTGCTCGAGGGCTGCGGCGCGGATGCGGTCTGCGGCTTCCAGCGCCAGCAGCAATTCTTCACCGAAGACAACGTAAAGGTTCTTGAGTCCGCGCGACAGGTTCTGGGCAAGCTGTTCGGAGTCGATGCGCATGGTGGTTCGATAGGTTGGGCGGACGGCGAGGATCCGGAATAGGCATTGCTGCGGCATATTCGCCGCGCGCGAATTCAGCGATTCATGCGCGCCAGAAGCTGCTCCAGTTTGTCCGGATCGTCGCTTCTGAGCATCTTTTGGGTAAGCACGACGACTTCCTGCAGGTCGGATTTGAGCACCTGCTGTTTCACCGACAGCAGATGCGCGGGGTGCATGGAGAACTGGCGCAATCCAAACCCCAGAAGCACTCGCGTAAGCCGTACATCGCCTGCCATTTCGCCGCAGACCGCAACCGGCACCTCGGCGCGATTGGCGCCCCGGATAATGTGAGCGACCAGATTGAGCACCGCGGGATGCAGCGGATCGTACAGGTGTGCAACCGTGTCGTCGGCGCGGTCGATCGCGAGCATGTACTGGATCAGGTCGTTCGTGCCGATTGACAGGAAATCGAGCTTGCGCGTGAAGGTCGGCAACGAAAGCGCGGCGGCTGGAATCTCGATCATGCCGCCGACCGGGATATTGCTGTCGTAGGCGATGCCCTCGCGCTCAAGGCTATGTTTTGCCTCCTCGATATGATGCAGCGCCTGGTTGAGTTCGTTGGCCGAAGAAAGCATCGGTATCAGGATGCGTACCTTGCCGTAATGCGACGTCTTCAGGATCGCGCGCAACTGGCGATGAAACATCTGCGGCTCCGCGAGGCATAGACGGATCGCGCGCAGTCCGAGGGCCGGGTTGGGCGCCACCCGCTCGGCGGCATCGACTTGTTTGTCGGCGCCCAGATCGAACGTTCGAATAGTCACCGGGCGGCCATCCATTTCCTGCACGACGCGCCGGTAGGCCTCGAACTGTTCATCCTCGCTCGGCAGATCGCCCCGATTCAGGAACAAAAATTCGGTGCGGAAGAGTCCTACGCCGTCCGCGCCGTTCTCCTTGGCATCCGCGACGTCATCGGGAAGTTCGATGTTGGCATGCAGTTCGACCGATGTGCCATCGAGCGTCGTGGTCCTGGTTCGCTTGAGGCGCTTGAGCTTGAGACGCTCGAGTTCCCATTGTTCCTGGCGCAGCTTGTATTCGCCTAGCACCGTCTTGTCCGGATTGACGATGACCACGCCATTGTTGCCGTCGATGATGAGCACTTCGTTTTCGCGGATCAACGTGCGCGCGTGATGCAGTGCCACCACCGAGGGAATGTTCAGGCTGCGTGCGACGATCGCCGTATGGGAGGTGGCCCCGCCGAGGTCGGTAATGAAGCTCGCAAAGCGATGGCTCTTGTATTGGATGACGTCGGCGGGGGACAAGTCGTGTGCCACGAGAATGCTGTTTTCTTCGGGCGTGGTGCGGGCAAGGACCTGTCCGGGGCGGCCCATCAAAACTTTCAGGATGCGTTCGACGACCTGGATGACGTCGGTCTTGCGGTCCCGCAGATAACCGTCCTCGATGCTTTCGAACTGCTCGATCAGCGCGTCCATTTGCAACTTGAGCGCCCACTCGGCGTTGCATAGCAGGGACTCGATCAGACTCTTCGGCACTTCCGACAGCGTCGGGTCGTCGAGAATCATCAGGTGAACATTCAGGAAGGCCTCGAACTCCGCTGGAGCACCCGCCGGAATATGCTCACCGAGGCTCGCCAGTTCCGTGCGCGCGGTGCGCACGGCCGCGTCGAACCGTCCCTTTTCCTCCGCGACCCGCGTCTTGGCAATATCGTAATGCGCCACTTCGAGCTGGGCATGCGAAACGAGTTGCGCGTGGCCGATGGCGATGCCGCCCGATACGCCGATGCCGTGAATCGTGAAACTCATCAGGAGCCAGGGGCGAGGGGAGAGAGGCGGGGGACGAAAGGGGATATCGCACCGAGCCGCGCTAGGCGTAGCGGATTCACTCGCCCTCTCCGAACTTGTTTTGGATCAGATCGACCAGCGCCGTCATGGCTCGCGCTTCGTCGGCCCCGTCGGTTTCGATCTGCACGACCGACCCCTTTGCCGCGGCCAGCATCATCACGCCCATGATGCTTTTGGCGTTCACTTTGCGCCCTTCCCGCGAAATCCAGACTTCGGCCGCGAACTGGCCCGCCAGCTGCGTGAGCTTTGCCGAGGCCCGCGCATGCAGCCCGAGGTTGTTGATGATCTCAATGTCCCGTTGCTGCATTTCTCACCTTCGGCGCGGGCATTTGCATGACGCCCTCGACGCCGCCGGACATGGCCTTGGCCACGACGGTTTTCAAGGGCTCGTTGCGATATGTCAAGGCGCGCACCAGCATCGGCAGGTTGACGCCGGCGACGCCTTCGACCTTGCCCGCTACGAGCAGCCGGCAGGCGATATTGCTGGGCGTGGCACCGTACACATCGGAGAGCACCAGCACGCCGTTGCCCTGGTCCAGACTGCGCAGGACATTGAGCGCCTGCGGCAGCACGACCTCGGGATCGTCATGCATGCTCACGCCGATATGCGCCAGCTGCGGCGGCCGCAATCCCACGACGTGACTGGCACTGTGGATAAGGCTCTCGCCGAGCGTGCCATGCGTGATGATCAGAATGCCAACCATAGATTCCAGGGATTCGATGCGGGTGCGCAGTCGGGCATTCTACCTTTGCACAGGCCTTGGCATAGCCCCTGGGAGGTCATGCGAAGCTACGCCATTCGCTTCGCAGGGCCGGCCGCTTTTTCAAGCGCATCGATCATCATCGCTGCGACATTGAAGCCGGTCTGATCGGCAATCTCGCGCATGCACGTGGGGCTGGTCACGTTGACCTCCGTCAGATAATCGCCGATCACGTCCAGGCCGACCAGCATCAACCCCGCGGCCTTCAATTCGGGCCCCAGCGCCTGCGCGATTTCCAGATCGCGCGCGGACAGCGGCTGTGCGACTCCGGTGCCCCCGGCGGCCAGATTGCCGCGTGTTTCGCCTTGCTTGGGAATGCGGGCCAGAGAAAACGGCACCGGTGCGCCATCGATAACCAGCACGCGCTTGTCGCCCCGGGCGATTTCCGGGATGAACTTTTGCGCCATGACGGTGCGTCGGGCGTAATGGGTGACGGTTTCGATGACTACGCCAATGTTGTAGTCCTCGCGATGGATGCGGAAGACCGACGTCCCGCCCATTCCGTCGAGGGGCTTCAGAATGATATCGCCATGCTCAGCGAGAAACTCGCGGATCAGCGCTTCGTCGCGTGTCACCAGCGACGGCGCAGTGAAGCGAGGAAAACGGGCAATGGCCAGTTTCTCATTGTGGTCGCGCACCGCGCGCGGATCGTTGATGACGCGCGCGCCCTGGCGCTGCGCGAGTTCGAGCAGATAAGTGGAGTACACATACTCCATGTCGAACGGGGGGTCCTTGCGCATCATCACGGCGTCGAACGTCTCAAGTCCCACGGCGGCACGCTCGCCGACCTCGTACCAGGCTTTCGGGTCGGATGTCAGCGCCAGGTCGCGCGCATAGCCAAACACCTTGCCATTGCGCATCACGATGTCTTCCTGTTGCAGGCACGCCAGTGTGTGCCCGCGCGAAGCAGCTTCGCGCATCATTGCGTAGGAGGAGTCCTTGTAGGTTTTGATCGCATCCAGTGGATCGAGGACGAAGGCAATTTTCATCGTGTCGGGTCGCTGCAGCGCCTGGAATCGTTGTTAAACCGCGCCGGCCGGGAAAGCGGGGCGTCTTGGCGATGCTACGCGCCGACTGTTACCCGGATACCCGCGCTAGAAACTCCGGAACGTTGAAATACGTCAATAGGTTGGAGGCGCCCGATTGTAGCAGACGTTACTGCCGCACCTGCGCCCGTCCCAACTCTGAGGGCGGGCGCGATGTTTCCTATTAAGAAAAAAAGCTTCCTGAGGGTATTGACGAGTTAGGCTGGCGGCGCGAATATCGACCCCCCGAACGCCCCACTGGACCAGAAACGTGCCCCTGCGTCTGCTGCGCTTTGCCTTGAGTTCGCGCTATCCCGAACCGCGCATGTTCCGCGTTCCCGAGGGCTTGCGCACGCACTACGACGTCGTGATCATCGGTGCCGGCGGGCATGGGTTGGCAGCCGCTTACTATCTTGCAAAGGACCATGGAATAACCAATGTCGCGGTGCTGGAGAAAGGCTATATCGGCGGCGGCAACACCGGCCGCAATACCACGATCGTGCGCTCCAACTATCTGACTCCCGAAGGTGTCGCGTTCTATGACAAGTCCGTGCAGCTGTGGCAGGACCTGTCCGCCGACTTTGACCTGAATCTGTTTTATTCCACGCGAGGCCACTTCACCCTAGCGCACACGGATTCGGCTGTGCGCACCATGCGTTGGCGCGCGGAAGTTAACAAGCACCTCGGGGTGGACAGCGAACTGGTGGGATGCGAGGAAATCGCCAAGGCTTGTCCGCAAATGGATCTGACCTGCGGTGGACATGCGCCGATCCTGGGTGCGCTGTATCACGCGCCCGGGGCCATTGCGCGGCATGATGCGGTGGCCTGGGGATATGGCCGCGGCGCCGATCGGCGCGGGGCCGAAATCCATCAAAAAACCGAGGTAGTGGGTATTGAAACAAAAGCCGGCCGGGTGACCGGCGTACGCACCAACCGTGGTGACATTGCGACGACCAAGGTGCTCTGTGCCGTCGCCGGTTCGACGCCCGGGATCACGAACCTGGTCGGCCTGCGCACGCCAATCTACATTCATCCGTTGCAGGCCATGGTGTCCGAGCCCATGAAACCGTGGCTCGATCCGATTCTTGTCTCGGGCAGCTTGCACGTGTATGTCAGCCAGTCGGCGCGTGGGGAGCTGGTCATGGGCGCATCCCTGGACCCATACGAGTTGCATTCCACGCGCTCCACGCTCGATTTCGTCGAAGGACTGGCCGACCACATGCTGGACATGTTTCCGTTCCTGGCGCATGCCAAGATCAATCGCCAGTGGGCAGGCATGGCGGACATGACGCCCGATTTCGCGCCCATCATGGGCAAGACGCCGGTCGAGGGGTTTTACATCGATTCCGGATGGGGCACCTGGGGGTTCAAGGCCACGCCGGTTTCGGGAAAGACCATGGCTTACACGGTCGCCAACGATCGCGATCACGAGCTGATCACGGGATTCCGGCTGTCGCGCTTCGCCGACTATGAACTGACCGGAGAAAAAGGAGCGGCCTCGGTTGGACACTGAAGCTCTGCGCATTCGCGTAGTCCGCCTCCGGCTGGAATTCAGACGATGAAATTGATGCGTTGTCCTGTCAACGGTTTGCGCCCTGTTTCGGAATTCCAGTACGCGGGGGAGATTCGAAAGATGCCGGATCCGGACACTTGTTCGGAGGCCGAGTGGACGGATTACGTGTTCAACCGCAACGGCGCGGCGGGCATCAAGACAGAATGGTGGCTGCATCTGGCGAGTGGTATCTGGTTCATCGCCGAGCGCAATACTGCGACCGACGAGGTGCAGCGCACGTATCTGTCCGGCGAGGAGCCGTCGTGAACGCGCGCCTGCCGCAAAGTGCCGGCGAATGGATCGATCGCTCTTTGCCGATCGAGTTTGAATTCGAATCCCGCCGGTTCCAGGGATTTGCAGGCGATACCGTGACGAGCGCGCTGTACGCAGCCGGCGAACAGGTGCTGGGCCGCAGCTTCAAGTACCATCGTCCGCGCGGCGTGTTGTCGATGGCGAACCATGATGCCAATGCGCTGCTGCAGGATGGCGCACGGCCCAATGTGCGGGCCGACGTGGAATTGCTGCGCGCGGGCATGCGGCTTACGGCGGTCAACACATTTGGCGGCCTCAAACGAGACCGCGCGCGCTTCCTGGACCGCATGTCGGCGCTGTTGCCGGTTGGCTTTTACTACAAGGCGTTTCACTCGCCGGCCGCTCTGTTTCCCTTCTGGGAGCGGATGTTCCGTCGCCTTACCGGCCTGGGAAGACTCGACTTCGCGGCGCCGCGCGTGCGCACTCCCAAACGCTACGATTTCTGCGACGTGCTGGTGGTGGGGGCCGGGCCCGCCGGCCTGTCCGCAGCGCTGTGCTGCGCCGATGCCGGCGCGCGTGTGTGCATTGTCGACGAGAATGCGCGCCCGGGCGGCAGTCTGACGTATCAGCGCGGTGGCAACGATCGTGCGCTGCAAGTACTCGACGACTTGAGCGAGCGCGTCGGGCGCCATGCCCTGATCAGCCTGCGCGCTGGCACGCTCGCGGCGGGCTACTACGCAGATCACTGGGTCCCACTGATCGATGCGCAGCGCATGACCAAAATGCGCGCGCGCGCGGTGATCGTGGCGAGCGGGGTGTTCGAACAGCCTGCGGTATTCCACAACAACGATTTGCCCGGCACGATGCTGGCCTCCGCGGCGCAGCGCCTGATTTACCGCTACGCCGTGCGGCCGATGCGATCCGCGGTCGTTCTGACGGCCAATGAGGACGGTTACGCCGCCGCGCTCGACTTGCAGGCGAACGCCATCCGGGTCGAGGCGGTCGTGGACCTGCGCAACAAACCTGATGTGGACTCGCCGGCCGCTGCGCGTTTGTCGCAAGCCGGCACGCGTATCTACAGCGGCCATGGAATTTACGAGTTGAGCAATCGCGGCGGAAAAGTCGCCGCTGCGGTGGTGTGCCCCGTGCTCGGCAGCGGTGAACTTGACGTTTCGCGGCAACAAACGATCGCCTGCGACGGCGTGCTGATGAGCGTCGGCTACGCCCCGGCTGCCGCACTGCTCTACCAGGCCGGCACCAGGATGCGCTTCGACGACGCGATCCAGCAGTTTGTGCCCGACGCGCTGCCCGCGGGCGTGTTCGCGGCTGGTCGCGTGAACGGGGTGTTCGCGCTCGACGATCGACTGCGCGATGGCGCCCGCGCCGGCGCGCAGGCAGCCCGCCATCTGGGACTAAACGCTCCCGACATCGACGCGGTCGCTCGCGTCGCGCCATCGCCGAATCACGCTTACCCGATTTTCGATCATCCGCAGGCAAAGAATTTCGTCGATTTTGATGAAGACCTGCAACTGAAGGACTTCGTCAACGCGGCGCAGGAGGGTTTCGACAACATCGAGCTGCTCAAGCGCTACACCACCGTGGGCATGGGGCCCAGCCAGGGAAAGCATTCGAACATGAACGCGATCCGCATCCTGGCGAAACTGCTGCACAAGACCCCCGGCGAGGTCGGCAGCACCACGGCGCGTCCTTTTTTTCATCCGGTGCCGATGTCGCATCTTGCCGGCCGTGGTTTCCATCCCGAGCGGCGCACGCCCTTGCATACGCGGCATGCCGCGGCGGGGGCTGTGTTCATGCAGGCCGGCTCGTGGCTGCGCCCGGAATACTATGCCGTACCGGGAAAATCGAAGCGTGAAGCCGTGCGCGCGGAGGCGTCAGCGGTGCGCAGCAGCGTAGGATTGATCGACGTTGGCACGCTCGGCAAGATGGAGATCATGGGTCCGGATGCCGCGGCGTTTCTTGAGCGCGTATACACCGGCCGCTTCGACAGCCTGAAAATCGGCATGACCCGCTACGCGCTGATGCTCGATGAGTCGGGCGTCATCATCGACGACGGTGTCGTGGCGCGGCTGGGCCCGGAACAGTTCTACTTCACTACCACCACGACGGGTTCGGCAAACGTCTACCGCGAGATGACGCGGCTTAACCTGCTGTGGAACATGGATATCGGCATTGTCAACGCGACCGGAGCTTACGCTGCCATCAATCTGGCCGGCCCGCGCTCGCGCGACGTGCTGGCGCAGGTGTCGAAACTCGATCTGTCGGCCGCGGGCTTTCCGTATCTCGCGGCGCGCGAAGCCGATGTCGCAGGGGCGAGCGCGCGAATCATGCGCGTGGGTTTCGTGGGCGAACTGGGTTACGAGATCCATGTGCCGGCGGATTGCGCGGGTCGGCTGTGGGATGCGCTGTTGCGCGCAGGCGAGGCCTTCGGCATCCGGCCCTTCGGCGTGGAAGCGCAGCGACTGCTGCGGCTGGAGAAAGGCCACATCATCATCGGCCAGGATACCGACGGCCTGACGACGCCGGTCGAGGCGGCCATGGGTTGGGCCGTGAAAATGGACAAGCCATTTTTCATCGGCAAGCGCAGCCTCCAGATCATCGGAAACAAAAATACCCGGACCCGCCTGATCGGGTTCATGCTGGAAACAGACGATGAGAACGCCGCGCCCAAGGAATGTCATCTGGTGATTCGTGACGGCCAAATCGCCGGTCGCGTTACCAGTATTGCATTCAGTCCCGTGCTCGGACGCCATGTCGGGCTTGCGTTCGTTCCGGCCGACGCCGCCGCCGAAGGCCAGCGTTTCTTTATCCGCGCGGATGCCGGCCGCATGGTGCAGGCGCGCGTCGTGCCCATCCCGTTTTACGATCCGGCCGGTGCGCTGCAGAAGGCGGCCTCATGAGCGCGCAGCGCCTGAGTCCGGTGAATGCGCAGCTCGCGGAACTGCAGCCGCAGTGGGATGAGCGCTGCGGAATGCAGATGGCGTCCCGCGTGGGCGCCGATGATGACGCGAGACTCCAGGCCGTGGCATTGGCCGACCTGAGTTTTTTGCCCAAGATTGGTCTGAAGGGGCCCGCGGCCGCACGGTGGCTTGAAGCGCGCAACGTCGCCCCGCCCGCCGCGCCCAACAGCTGGCTCGAGTTACCGGGGGGCGGCGTAATTGCGCGACTGGGGCGCAGCGAATTCTTTATCGAAAGCGGCGCAGCCGCGCAAACCGCCGTGACGCTGCGTGCGGCACTGGCGCTGGCATCGCCCGGGGTTTACCCGGTGATTCGCCAGGATGCGGGCTTCGCGCTGGCCGGGCCGCGCGTGAACGAGTTGCTGGTGCAGACATGCAACGTGAATTTCGAACAGATCGGGCAGGACCAGAAGACAGCCGTGATGACGCAGATGATCGGCGTGTCCGTTTTGGCGCTTCGCGTGCAGGGCAACCCGATGCCGGTATATCGCCTGTGGTGCGACCCGACCTTTGCGCCCTACTTCTGGGAAACCCTCGCGCAGATTGCCGGCGAACTCGGTGGCGGCGTCATCGGCGCGGACAGCTTGCGTTAATAATCCGCCACGCCGCTAAAAATAAATTCACCAACAGGGAGCCCAAGCGCAATGTCACCCCAATCGGCAAGGAAGTACCTCAAGGACCACAAGGTCAAATACATCCTCGCGCAGTTTGTCGATATTCATGGCGCGGCCAAGGCCAAGGCCGTGCCGGTGGAGCATCTGGACATGATGCTCAACGAGGGCGCGGGCTTTGCGGGTTTCGCGCTGTGGGGCTTCGGCATGGGGCCGCACGGTCCCGACTATATGGCCATCGGTGATCCGAGCACCTTGTCGGTGATTCCCTGGATGCCGGGGTTTGCGCGCATGGCCTGTTATGGCCATGTCAACGGCAAGCCCTATCAATACTGCTCGCGCGTCGTGTTGAAGCGCCAGCTCGACGCGCTCGCCAAACGCGGCATGACGCTTTATACCGGCATCGAGCCGGAATTCATGCTGTTCAAGCGCACGGAAGATGGAAAGCTTGGCCCCGCCGATGATACCGATCTGCTGGAAAAGCCCTGCTACGACTACAAGGGCCTCGCGCGCTCGGTGCCGTTTCTCGAAGCGATGGTAGACGCCCTGCGCGCCGTGGGTATCGATGTTTATCAGATCGACCACGAGGACGCCAATGGTCAGTTCGAGGTGAATTTCACCTATGGCGACGCGCTGAGTTCCGCCGACCGGCTGGTGATGGTCAAGATGGCCGCCTCGGAGATTGCCCGCTCGATGGGCATGATCGCGACGTTCATGCCCAAGCCGTTTTCCAACCGCACCGGCAGCGGCGCGCATTTTCATATCTCCATGGGCGACAGCAAGGTCAAGAACCTGTTCCACGACGACAAGGACAAGAATGGCATGGGCTTGTCGCAAATGGCCTACCACTTCATGGGTGGAGTGCTCGCGCATGCGAAAGCACTGACGGCCATCGTGGCGCCGACCATCAATTCCTACAAACGTCTCGTTGTCGGTCGAGCACTCTCCGGGGCGACCTGGGCGCCGGCATATATCACCTACGGGAACAATAACCGTACCGCGTGCGTGCGCGTACCCTATGGCCGCCTTGAACTTCGTTTACCCGATGGCTCCTGCAATCCGTATCTGGCCAGCGCGGCCATTCTCGCGGCAGGCATGGACGGTGTCGACCGAAAAATCGATCCCGGCAAACCGATCAACGAGAACCTGTACGAGTGGTCGCCGGAGAAACTCAAGCGCGCCGGCATCGACGTGTTGCCGCAAAGTCTCAGCGAAGCGCTCGATGCCTTCGAGAAAGACAAGATCTTGCGTGCAGCGCTGGGCGAGGATCTGGCGCAGGAGTTCCTGACGCTCAAGCGCATGGAGTGGGTCGAATACTCACGGCATGTTTCCGAATGGGAGCGCGAGCGTTATGTGGAGTTTTTCTAATTCTCAAGACTTAAATTCGAGGTAACTATCATGTGCGGAATCGTGGGACTGCTGCTGAAGAAACCGCAATTGCGCGAGCAGTTGGGCCGCCTGGCAACACCGATGCTGATCGGCATGACCGAACGAGGCCCCGATTCGGCGGGTTTGGCCGTGTTTACCGACGAGTTGCCGGACAATCGTCGCAAGTACAGCCTGCATGCGCCGGATCGGGACTATGACTGGGCGGAATTCGAAGCGGCATTCATCAAGCGCTTCGGTACGCAGGTTCAAATCGAGGTCAAGGGCAATCACGCGGTGCTGACGTGCGAGGAACCGGCGCGCAAAATTCGCCCCTGGGTCAGGCAGGCGTTTCCCCGGCTGCATTTGCTGGCAGCAGGGCGTCTCATGGATATTTACAAGGATGTGGGAAGTCCGGCGGAAGTTGCCGCTCGATATGACTTCGCGCAGCTCGCCGGATCGCACCTGGTCGCGCACACGCGCATGGCAACCGAGTCGGCCGTCACACCGGATCGCGCGCACCCGTTTACCGCCGGCGAGGATTTCTGCCTCGTGCACAACGGATCGTTGTCCAATCCTTACCAGATCCGGCGCAAACTCGAGCCGCTGGGTATTGGCTTCGACACCGATAACGATACCGAGGCAGCGTGCCGCTATTTCGAATGGCGCATGCGTGAAGGCGACGAACTTGAAACCGCCATTCACAAGGGATTCGAAGAACTGGACGGTTTTTATACTTTCCTCATGGGTACCAGCGAAGAACTGGCACTGGTGCGCGATGCATTCGCCTGCAAACCCGCGATAGTCGCCGAGACTGATGACTATGTAGCGATTTCTTCGGAGTTTCGCTCCCTCGCGCACTTGCCTGACGTGAAGAACGCCAACATCTTCGAGCCCGTGCCTGAGGAGGTTTACGTATGGCGGGCGTAGCAGTGACGCCGCGTGCAGCGGAAATCGTGACTTTCGATCTCGCGAAGCAGTCGCTTCGCGAGCTCAACCAGTTCTTGCACCGTAATCTGGGCGCGACAAAGTCCGTGCGCGTGCTCAATCCGGATGGCGCACACAGCATCGCCGCGGGCGTGAATGCAGCGGTACATGTGGAAGTCGATGGCCATGCCGGCTATTACGCTGCCGGGATGAACCAGCTCGCCAGTGTGCTGATCCGCGGCAATGCAGGGCCAGGCCTGGCCGAGGGCATGACCTCGGGCGAAGTACGTGTAACGGGATTCGCGTCGGTGGCAGCAGGCGCGGCCGCGCATGGCGGTTTGCTGGTCATCGAAGGCGACGCTTCGCTGCGCTGTGGCATTTCCATGAAAGGTGTCGACATCGTGGTCGGCGGCTCGGTCGGGGATTTTTCCGCGTTCATGGCACAGGCCGGCCGGCTGGTGGTATGCGGCGATGCGGGCGATGCGCTGGGTGATTCGCTCTACGAAGCGGTGATCTACGTGCGAGGCAAGATCAAGTCCTTTGGGGCCGACGCGCACGAAGAACCGATGAGCGCGGCAGATTACCAGGGGCTTGGCGAATTGCTGACGCGTGCAGGGTTCAAGCACGATCCGAAAGCGTTCCGGCGCATCGCGTCGAAACGCGAGCTGTATCACTGGAATGCCGATGCCAATCAGGAATATTGAAAAGCAGGGATGAGGATCGAGGGACGAGGGAACAGGGAAAGATCAGATGGCGGAAATCAACCGCCTGCGCTTCTTGTCTCTCGCCGCTGCCAAAGGGACACAAAATGAACAAGCCAGTAGAACTACAGCAACGCATACAACTCGAGGAAAGCGCGGGCTTCGACCGCTCGATTATCGACTATGTGCATCGCGCATCGGCCACGGGTCTTTACGAGATCCGCGGCCTCGGAGCCAAGCGCCATGTGCCGCACTTCGACGACCTGCTTTTCCTCGGCGCTTCCCTGTCGCGCTATCCGCTGGAAGGATATCGCGAGAAATGCGTGACCAAGACCGTTTTGGGTACGCGCTTTGCGACCAAACCGGTTGAACTTGCCATCCCGATCACGATCGCAGGCATGAGCTTCGGTTCGCTTTCCGCAAACGTAAAAGAAGCGCTGGGGCGCGCCGCCACCGAGATGGGCACCTCTACGACCACCGGCGACGGCGGCATGACCGAAGAGGAACGCCGTTCGTCGAAGACGCTGATCTACCAGTGCCTGCCATCCCGCTATGGTTTCAAACCCGATGACGTGCGGCGTGCCGATGCGATCGAGGTCGTCATCGGCCAGGGCGCCAAGCCCGGTGGCGGCGGAATGCTGCTCGGTCAGAAGGTCAATCCTCGCGTGGCAAAAATGCGCGTGCTGCCGCAGGGCGTGGACCAACGATCGGCCTGCAGACATCCGGACTGGACCGGACCGGACGATCTCGCGATCAAGATCCGGGAACTGCGCGAAATCACCGACTGGGAAAAACCAATCTATGTAAAAGTAGGCGCCACGCGCACCTTCCACGACGTCAAGCTCGCGGTGCATTCGGGTGCAGACGTGATCGTGGTGGACGGCATGCAAGGTGGCACAGCGGCAACTCAGACCGTGTTCATCGAGAACGTCGGCATACCCACCCTCGCGGCCCTGCGCCAGGCGGTGGACGCTCTCGAGGACCTGAACATGAAAGGTACCGTGCAGCTCATTGTATCGGGCGGCGTGCGCACCGGAGCTGACATCGCCAAGGCGCTGGCCATGGGCGCCGATGCCGTCTCCATCGGGCAGGGCATCCTGCTTTCGCTCGGCTGCAACAGCGATACCTATGTGCAGAATGGTGTGCATCATTCGGCAACGCGCGACTATGAGAAGCTGGGCACTGCGCCGGGATTTTGCCATCACTGCCATACCGGGCGCTGCCCGGTGGGCGTCACCACGCAAGATGCCGTGCTCGAGCAGCGGCTCGAACCGCTGGTGGGGGCAAAACGCGTGCGCAATTACCTCAAGACCCTCAACATGGAACTGACCACCATCGCGCGCGCCTGCGGCAAGCAGAACGTGCATCACCTGGAGCGCGAAGATCTGGTGGCGCTGACGGTCGAGGCGGCGGCCATGGCACGCGTACCGCTGGCGGGCACCAGCTGGATCCCCGGCGGTAGCAGCACCTGAACCGCTCGACATGGAAGAGCGCATCCCCCCGACACTCCCGGTCGAACAGCGGCCCGGCGCGGTTGCCACCGGAGGCAAATCGCTCGATCGTTTCATCGGCAATGTCATTCGCGAACTTCGGCTGAAAGATCACCTGACGATCGCCGAAGTCGCCGCACAGGCGGGTATCTCGCGCGGCATGGTATCGAAGATCGAGAACGGCCAGGTGTCCACCAGCCTGGAGACCCTGTCGAAAATCGCGCAGGCGCTCGGCGTATCGCTTGCGCA
>CBDDRM010000148.1:0-2907 GCA_965233135.1 uncultured bacterium
GTGAAGCCGCGACGATCTTACCGCGTTTGCGACTCGGCGCAACGACGTTGTTCCGGAAATAGTGTTTTGTACCGGAAAACGAGCGCAAAAATCCGGTTGAGCCCGATTCCGAGGCTCGTTTCTCGTCAGGAAACTTTCAACCCGGCTCCATCAGTACATAGGCCGCGAACTTGCGCAACACCGCCTGCCCGTCCTTCGAGGCGAACATGCCCCAGAATCCCATGGCGGCCTGGACAAACCAGGGCAGCGGGATCGGACGGCCCAACCGCTCGGCTTCCTCCACGAGATAACGCGTTTGCGCGGGTTGCCAGCCGCGCTGGCTGAAGAATCCGAACCAATCGTCGAGTTCAAAACGAAACGGAGCATTGCGCATGCGTCGCTGCATTTCCTTGCGCCGACGAAATCGGCTCGCCTCGGGCGAAAAATAATCCAGCAACCAGTAGCGCGCATGGGACAGCGCCCGCAAGTCGTCGGCCAGCTCCCCGCCTTCTTCAATGCTCAGGTAAGGCATGACCCCCTCGGTCAATATCAGCATTCGCGCCGATTGATCATTGACCCTTGCCAATAGTTCTCGCCGCAATGCGCGCTGCGCGAGGTCGATTTTCACGCGCTCCAGGCGGCAACGGGGCGATTCGGGCGCCAGCCGCGTTTCCTTGATCTCGACGATTTTGGCGTAATCGGCTTCGATCCACTGAAGCGACTCCGGCAACTCCAGACGATAGGGCCGCGTGTCCAGTCCGGCGCCCAGATTGAGCACCGTATCGACGCCTTCGGCGACGGCGCGCTGGATGATATCGTCGATGATGCAGGTGCGGATCACGATCGTCCATCCGATCAACTGACCCGTAGGCATCGCTTGGGCGATGCGCCTGCCGCGCGCGCCGGCAAGGCGCTGCGCGAGCGGATCGCGGAACAGCGCATCGGAGCGCTTCGATTCGAGCGCACGCAGATACGCGACCCAGTAGGCCGTATCCGAAACGTCCCTGATTAAAGCCTCAGCCATGTGCGCATCCGGGTGTTGTGGAACTATGCGCCCGTGCCCTCGCCAAAGAAACATCGATCTGCAGTGAGCGCGGGGGACCCGGCTGCCCCGGCCGGCAGCCGTCAATCTGGACGCCACGATGGTCAAACCCACTTCGCTTACGCTTGCCCTCGACGACACCACGCAGGTATCCGGCCTTCTGGACGTACCGCAAAGCGCGCGCGCCTGCCTCGTGCTGGCGCACGGGGCCGGTGCCGGCATGACGCATTCGTTCATGGCCGCGATCGCCGAAGGTCTGGTGCGCCGCGGCATCGCGACGCTGCGATATCAGTTCGCCTACATGGAGCGCGGATCAAAGCGTCCCGACCCGCCCGATATCGCTCACAGCGCCGTGCGCGCCGCCGTCGCCGAAGCGGCGCGTCGCCTGCCCGGGGTCGCGCTGTTCGCCGGCGGCAAATCCTTCGGCGGACGCATGACTTCGCAGGCGCAGGCGGCGGCGCCCTTGAGCGCAGTGCGCGGCCTGATTTTCCTGGGCTTCCCGCTGCACCCGCCCGGCAAACCCGGGAACGAGCGCGGGACGCATCTTGCCGACGTGGCGATCCCCATGCTGTTCCTGCAGGGCACCCGCGACGAGTTCGCGACGTTATCGCTGCTCGAATCGATGGTGCATCGGCTGGGCGCACGAGGCACACTCAAACTTTTCCAGGATGCGGACCATTCGTTTCACGTGCCCGTGCGCAGCGGGCGCAACGATGGGCAGGTCAGGGAAGAATTGCTGGATACACTGGCGGCCTGGATCGACACGACGATGCAGCGCTGAATGCCGTCCGGAAGTGCCGCATCGTCAACGGGCACACGTCGCCCTCTCAATCCGGCGTGCGCAGCCCGCGGCCATCCATGACGCGCAGCAGTGCAAGCGACACCCCGCGGGCCGCGAACCTTGTCGACAGGGCGCGCTGCACGCTTGCAAAGCTCTTGCGCCTGGGATCGAACGCCGCCGAAAACGACGCGGTTTCGACCGAGATGCGCACGCTGTCCTTGTCGATACCCGGAACGGATGCCACCATCCCCTCCAGCCGCCCGTGCAGGTCCTTCTCCCAAGGGATGGCGCCTTCCATCGCGAAGAACACGACCTGGTGTTGTTGCGAGACGGCGTGCGTGACCACTGCATAGTCATACACTGCGGCGACCCGGTCTTCGATGCAGTACCCGCAAGCCTGCGCGAGCGGCGCGAACGCGAGGATGACGCCGATCAGGGCCAGATGCGCGATCGCTTTCATTTCTTGCCAGACGCGACCGCTTCGCGTTGCTGCTCGTCGGCCCACTGGAAATAACGAATGTATTGCCTGATCTCTTCGTCGCTCAGGTTCTGGTTCGGCATGGGCAGCCCGGCATATTCCTTCAGCATTTCCTTCGCCAGCGCATCGGTCTGCAGCATTTTGTCGGGCGACTTGAGCCACTTCGTCAGCCATTCCTGACTGCGGCGCCCGGTCACTCCGGCAAGATCGGGGCCGAGTTTGCGGCCCTGGCCGATGGAATGGCAGGCCAGGCACTTGCTCTCGAACGCGAGCTTGCCCTGGACTGCCTGCGGATCGCTGGGCGTGCGCGTGGCCGCGATGTTGTGATGCTCGATGTCGGCACTTTCCTCGGACTTCCCGCCCGCATCGATCAGGCCGACTGCGCCCTGCGACGCATTGGCGAAATGATGATCGACCATGATGTACTGGCCCGTCTCGGGCACGATGAACTCGACGATCGCGCTGTTCGATGAACCCAGCAGGACTGTCTGCATGCCTCGGAACTGGTTGTCCGGATTGCCCTCCAGCCAGACGCGGTCGAAGATGGTGCCGACCACGTGGAAGCTGGAGGTCTTGCTGGGGCCGACATTGAGCACAAACAAGCGCACCCGTTCGCCGGGCCTGGCC
>CBDDRM010000149.1:0-9151 GCA_965233135.1 uncultured bacterium
ACCGCGTCCGACGAAATGTTTCCGCGCGCGGCAAAGCCGAGGAACCGGATGAGCTGAGTTGTGATCGTAATCGCCAGCAGGACGAAGAAGGCGGCGATTCCGGTGGCAGTGAACTCCCGAAGCAGGGAGCGTTGGAAAATCATGCGCTGCTTTGACTTTTGCTCGACGTGAAAGGGATAATCCTAAGTAATTGAATGAAAAACATCATCTTTGAGGAGCACGCAGTGGAATTTAGCATAAAAGCCGCAGCACCGGAAAAATTGAAATCCGATTGCATCGCCGTCGGCGTATTCGCGGCGGCAAAGCTCTCCGCCGCCGCACAAGCCCTCGATCGCGCCGCCAAAGGCAAAATTTCCGCGCTTCTCAAGCAAGGCGATTTCGATGCAAAGGCCGGCTCCACAATCATGCTTTACGACGTGGCCGGGGTGGCCAGCAAGCGCGTGCTTTTGGTCGGATTTGGAGCGGATGGCGAACTGGCCACCCAGCAGTTTCGCGAGGGCGTGCGCGGGGCGCTTCGCACCATGCAGGATGCCGCCCTTGAGGATGCGGCGCTGTATGTCGCCGACCTCGCCATCGAAGGCCGGGACACCGCCTGGATCACCATGCAGGCGGCAATCGCAGCAATGGAAAGCACCTACCGCTTCGACCGCCTGAAAAGCAAGCCGCGCGCACCGCGCAAGTCGTTAAAGCGTCTTGTGCTCGGATTCTTGCGCGAGGCCAAAGGCGCCAGCGCAGCGCTCGAGCGCGGAATCGCGATCGGGGAAGGAGTCAACTTCGCGCGCGACCTTGGCAATCTTCCGCCGAATATCTGCACCCCCGCGTACCTGGCCGAGCAGGCGCGTGCGCTGGCCAAGACGCACAATGTCAAAGTGAGCGTGCTCGAGCGCAAGGATATGGAGAAACTGAATATGGGCTCGCTCCTGTCAGTCGCCGACGGCAGCCGACAGCCTCCGAAGCTCATCACCATCGAGTATTACGGCGCGGCGAAGAAACAAAAACCCGTCGTGCTTGTCGGCAAAGGCGTGACGTTCGACACCGGCGGCATTTCATTGAAGCCCAGCGCCGAGATGGACGAGATGAAGTACGACATGTCTGGCGCAGGCAGTGTTCTGGGGACCATGCGCGCCATCGCGGCCATGGGGTTGCCGCTCAATGTGGTGGGCGTCATGCCCGCCACAGAAAACATGCCCGGCGGACAGGCCACACGTCCTGGCGACATCGTAACCAGCATGTCCGGGCAGACCATCGAGATACTGAATACCGATGCCGAAGGCCGGCTGATACTGTGCGATGCACTGACTTACTCGGAGCGCTTCGAACCTGCAGCGATCATCGACATCGCGACGCTCACCGGCGCGTGCGTCATCGCTTTGGGTCATGTGGCATCGGGTCTGTTTAGCAACGATGATCAGCTCGCTGAAGAACTCAAGGCGGCCGGGCAGACATCCTGGGACAGGGTCTGGCACATGCCCGTTTGGGACGATTACCAGGAGCAGCTCAAAAGCAATTTCGCGGATATGGCAAACATCGGCGGACGACCCGCGGGCAGCGTAACTGCCGCCTGCTTTCTGGCGCGTTTCACCAGGAAATTCAAATGGGCGCATCTGGACATCGCCGGCACCGCATGGAAATCAGGGCGGGAAAAAGGGTCGACCGGACGTCCCGTGCCGCTGCTCACGCAGTTTCTGATGGCGCGCGCCGGCTGGTGACAGAAATCCTTTTCTACACCCACGCTGACAACAAGTTGCAGACCGCGTGTCAGCTTACCAGCAAGGCGCTGGCCCGCGGCATGCGCGTGATGTTGTGGACGGCAGATGCTGCGGCCACAGAGCATCTGGACAGACTGCTGTGGAGCGTACCGTCGACCGGTTTCGTCCCCCACTGCCGCCGCGACGACCGATTGGCGCCGGTAACGCCCGTTATCATTGATCATCAAGCCGAGCCTCTGGTTCACGATCAGGTTCTGGTCAATTTGTGCGAAGCGTTGCCGCCCTTTTTCAGCCGCTTTCAGCGGCTCGTGGAAATTGTCGGCCGGGACAACGGCGATCGGGAGGCGGCGCGTACGCGATTCCGGTTTTACCGGGATCGCGGCTACGAGATCCGAACGCATCAACTCGGTGCACCGGAGGCTTGATGGCTGAGGAACTGCCGCCGGATCGCGAACCCGACGCCAATCCAGGCGATGACGTGCTTGGCAAAATCGAGCAGTTGCTCAACCGGCATCGGCCCAGAGCGGCGGTCGCCGGCACTGGTACCACGCCCGCTGCAAGCCCGACGCCGGATGCCGTGCCCATTGGCGACGGCATCCCGGTACTCACGGATGTCGTCGCGGGCCCGGGAAGTTCCGCGGTGCGCTCTTTCGCGTCGAGCCGCTCCGGCACCCTCAGCAGCGCGATGCTGGTACGCAGGCTCGGCCTCGCTCTCGATGAAGAGCACGTGCGCCTGGCGGCCCAGTTCGGCGGTGACGCGGCCCAGGCAAACCTGCTCGACCGGCTCGTCGCCGAACTGAAGCGTGCGCTGCCTGCTGCAGTACGCGCCGCAACCGGCGTACAGAAGCCCGATGCGCCCCAGGCCATAGACGACGGTCGGCTATAATTTCCCGCTTGATTGTTTGCGTCGTACAGATTTTTTTGCTGCTGAATCACTTTTCGTGCTGAATCATGGAACTCGCAAAGAGCTTCGAACCGAAAGACATCGAGCAACGCTGGTATCCGACCTGGGAGTCACGGGGCTATTTCGAAGTGCGCGGCGACGCTGTCAAGGCGCCGTTTTGCATTCAGCTGCCGCCGCCGAACGTCACCGGCACTTTGCACATGGGGCATGCGTTCCAGCAGACCCTGATGGATACGCTGGTGCGCTATCACCGCATGCGCGGATTCGCCACCAATTGGGTCATCGGCACCGATCATGCCGGCATCGCGACGCAGATCGTCGTGGAACGTCAACTCGAACTCGAAGGCAAGACCCGGCACGACTTTGGCCGCGAGCGCTTTGCCGAACGCGTCTGGGAATGGAAACAGCAGTCGGGGTCCACCATCACGCGGCAGATGCGCCGATTGGGCGCGTCGGGCAACTGGACTTTTGCCGACACGGAGGGAAAGCAGGGCGGCTACTTCACCATGGATGCCAGGATGTCGCGCGCCGTGGTTGAGGTGTTTGTGCGCATGCACGAGCAGGGGTTGATCTATCGCGGTAAACGACTGGTGAACTGGGATCCCGTGCTTGGCACTGCCGTATCGGACCTGGAAGTAGACAGCGAAGAAGAGGATGGGCGCATCTGGGAGATTCGCTACCCGTTTGCGCAGGGCGAGGGTAGCCTGGTCGTTGCCACGACGCGGCCCGAAACCATGCTCGGCGATGTTGCGGTCGCAGTTCATCCCGACGACGAGCGCTACCGCGCGTTGATCGGCAAGCTTCTGTTGTTGCCCCTCAGCGGGCGGAGTATTCCGGTTATTGCGGACACCTACGTCGATCCGTTGTTCGGCACGGGCTGCGTGAAAATAACGCCGGCGCATGACTTCAACGACTACGCGGTCGGTGAGCGGCACGGGCTGCCACCGATCAATGTCATGACCCTGGATGCCAAAATCAACGACGAGGCCCCGCTCGCGTACCGCGGCCTCGATCGTTTTGAGGCGCGCAAGCGCGTTCTTGCCGATTTGCGTAGCCTCGATCTGGTCGTGTCGGAGAAGCCGCACAAGATGAAAGTGCCGCGTTCGGGGCGCACCGGCGCGATTGTCGAACCCATGCTGACCGATCAGTGGTTCGTAAAAATGGACGGGCTTGCCCGGCGCGCACTGGAGTCAGTCGCCAAGGGCGATGTGAAGTTCTATCCGCAACACTGGACGACTACTTATAACCACTGGCTGGAGAACATCCAGGACTGGTGCATTTCCCGGCAGTTGTGGTGGGGACACCAGATTCCCGCATGGTATGGCGACGACGGCGCCGTCTATGTCGGACGCGATGAGCAGGAAGTACGCAAACAGGCCACCGCCAAGGGATATTCAGGAGCGCTCCGGCGCGACGAGGACGTGCTCGATACCTGGTTTTCCTCGGCGCTCGTGCCGTTCACCTCGCTGGGATGGCCCGGAAAAACGCGAGACCTGGAGGTTTTCCTCCCCTCCTCGGTCCTGATCACAGGTTTCGACATCATTTTCTTCTGGGTCGCGCGGATGATCATGATGACTTTGCATTTCACGGACAAGGTGCCTTTCCGTGATGTGTACATCAATGCCATCGTGCGCGATGCCGAGGGGCAGAAGATGTCAAAATCGAAGGGCAACACGATCGATCCGCTCGACCTGATCGACGGCATCGGCGTCGAAGACCTGGTGGCAAAGTCCACAACCGGACTGTTGCGCGCGGAGCACAAGCAAAAAATCGAGAAATCCATTCGCAAGAATTATCCGCAAGGCATACCGGCGTTCGGCGCCGATGCCATCCGGTTCACCTTCGCCTCGCTGGCCACGTTCGCGCGCACCCTTAATTTCGATCTTAACCGGTGCGAAGGCTATCGCAATTTTTGCAACAAGCTGTGGAACGCCAGTCGCTTTGTGCTGATGAACTGCGAAGGCAAGGAATGCGGCCTCGCGGAGCACACGGTCGAGGAATGCGGACCCGGCGGCTATCTGGATTTTTCGCAGGCCGACCGCTGGATCGTGAGCTTGCTGCAAAGAACCGAAGCCGCGGTGGAGAAAGGCTTCGCCGAGTACCGGTTCGACAACGCCGCCAGTGCCATTTACCAGTTCGTCTGGGATGAGTATTGCGACTGGTATGTCGAGATTGCCAAAGTGCAATTGCAGACCGGCAGCGATGCACAGCAGCGCGCCACGCGTCGCACCTTGTTGCGCGTGCTTGAAGCGACGCTACGTCTGGCGCATCCGATCATTCCTTTCATTACCGAAGAACTTTGGCAGAAAATCGCCCCGCTCGCGGCGCGGCATCCGGGTGGCGACACATCGATCATGGTTCAGCCTTACCCGGTATCGCAGCCTTCCCGCATCGATACGCAGGCGGAAAACTGGGTGGCAGACCTCAAGGCGCTTGTCGAGGCGTGTCGGACCCTGCGTGGCGAAATGGGCATTTCGCCGGCACAGCGCGTACCCCTTGTCGCCAGCGGGGATGCGGCAACGTTGAACGCCTATTTTCCGTACATGCAATCGCTGGGCAAACTTTCACAGACATCGGTCGTCGCCGCACTGCCGGATACCGAGGCGCCTGTCGCCATCGTCGGTGAAACACGCCTGATGCTCGAGATCAAGATCGATATCGCTGCCGAAATCAGTCGTATCGAGAAGGAAGTGGCCCGGCTGGAGGAAGAAATCGCCAAAGCCCGGAGCAAACTCTCCAACGCCGGCTTCGTTCAGCGTGCGCCGGCCGCCGTGGTGGCACAGGAACAGGAGCGCCAAAAAGGCTTCGAGGCCATGGCGGAGAAGCTGCACGATCAACTCGTGAGACTGAAGCGAAAGGCGGCCTGACGCGCGTGGCGCGCTTGTCCACGTGGCCCGGGCTGCGGGCATTGCGTCATCGTAATTTCCGGCTGTTCTACAGCGGCCAGGCGATCTCGCTGACCGGCACCTGGATCCAGCAGATTGCGCTGTCCTGGCTCGTATATCGCACCACGGGTTCTGCGTTCCTGCTGGGACTGGTGACGTTCTGTTCCCAGATTCCGATGCTGCTTTTTCTACCCCTGGCGGGCCTGTTGAGCGATCGCCTTGACCGGCGCCGGATCATGCTCACCGCCTACGGATTGGCTGCGCTACAGGCAGTGGCGCTTGGTGCGCTTACGCTGTCTGGCGCAATACGCGTCTGGCACATCCTGTTGCTGGGATTTGTGTATGGCGCAGTCATGGCATTTGAAACGCCAGCGCGCCAATCGCTTATCAGCCAGATGGTGGCCTCGCGCGATGACCTGCCCAATGCGATCGCCCTGAATTCGGTACTGATGAACAGCGGCCGCCTGATCGGCCCCTCGATTGCCGGCTTGCTCCTGGTGTTCATCAGCGAAGGCTGGTGTTTTCTGATCAACGCCGCAAGCTTCATGGCCATTGTGATCTCGGTGTCCTGCATGCGCCTGGCTCCGCGGCCCACCCCGATAGAACGTCGTTCACTGATGCACGACTTCGGCGTCGCCGCGCGCTATGCCTGGCAGAACCGGCCGATCCGGTTGTTCCTGGCGCAAGTAGCGTTGATCAGCCTAACCGCTTCCCCGTATACGGTGTTGATGCCCATCTTCGCGCGCGACGTATTCGGTGGCGATGCGCATACGCTGGGATTTCTGGTCGGTAGCGGCGGCCTGGGCGCCGTGATCGGTACGGCTTTTCTGACGACGCGGCCGAACGTATTTGAACTCAGCAGGCTGGTGCCCTTTACCGCTGGGGCTGCCGGCCTCTCGCTGATGTTCGTCGGCATGTCGCACAGCTACGCGCTATCGCTGGCATTCATGGCCATTCTTGGATTCGGCATCATTGTCACGGCGGCCTCCGTGAACATGATGCTGCAGACCTTGGTCGATGACGACAAGCGCGGGCGTATCGTGAGCTTCTATGCCATGGCCTTTCTGGGCATGGCGCCGGTTGGCGGACTGCTGGCCGGAACGGTGGCGGGCCACGTGGGTGCGCCCGGCACGGCGATGATCAATGGCGCGGTTTGTTTGCTGGGAACCCTTGCGTTGGCGCGCTGGCTTCCGGCGATCAGCATCGATCGTCAACACACGGATTCGCGCCGCTGATGTGCAGGTTGAGTCAATAGAAACGGGCGCCCGAAGGCGCCCGTTGAATCACATGGACTTCTCTGGTCAGGCCAGATCAATAAGTGTGCTTGAAAGCGACGGTTAAAGCCTGGTGATCCCGACCGGGTCCTGCCTGGCCGGCTCCACCTGCTGCCCCGATCTGGAGATAGGTAGCATTCGCATCGTTGTCGGTGCGCCCGTAAATCATCTGCAGCTGCGACTGCCTGGACAGGTTGTGGAAGTAGCCGATGCCGAACATCTTGGCGCCAGTATTGTCGACGCTGGCACCATTGGCGTCTCCATCTCCTGCGATGCCGAATTCGGCGCCCACGTAGCCGGATGGCAGATTGTATTTAGCCGCAATCCAATAGGCGTCACGCTTGTATTCGGTCAAGGCGCCACCAGAGTTCTCATACTTCAAGCGCTCGTAACGCAGATGCAAGCCCAGATCGCCAAACATCCAGCCGCCGCCGATTTGCATGCCGGTGTCTTTGGATCCTGTAGCACCTGCAACCGACGGCGCCCCCGGTGTGGTAGCTGCGATTTTGCTCAGGCCAAACATGTCGTCGTGCCGTTCGTAGGCGAGATCGATATAGAACGGGGCGCCTTCGGGCTGGAATTTGCCGCCGATGGACACAATCTGCGGGTCGGTCGTCTGAGTCTTGAACGCGCTCAGGGAGTAATCGACCTCGAACGAGAAACCGCTCCAATTCGGGCTTTCATACCAGATCTGCTGTTCGGCGCGACGATAGAACCCTACGCAACCTGCTCCGCCGGTTGTTGCGTCGCAGCCGGCTTGACCAACCTCGAACACTGTACCCGCGCCAGGCGTGCCAAGGATATTCAGATTGCCGCCCACGCCGGCAGCACCGTCCAGCGGATCAGCCGTGTACATCATGCGCTCGTACACGTTTTCATTCGTGCCCATTTTGAATGCGCCCCAGTCGCCGACGACACCTATGAAGCTGTTACGGTTTCCGATAGCGCCACCCGCATTGGTGGTAGCTGCGCTCGAAGTACCGGAGATATCCATCTGATAATGGAAGACGATCTTGTTGCCGCCACCGATGTCGTCCACTGATTCGATATCCATGTGCGAATAGGACGGGCCCAATCGGTTGTCGGTCAGGCTGGCAGAACCCGGCGCACTGCCGCTGGACGATTTTCCAAGCTGAACACCCACATTGATTGCGCCGCTCAGCGTGACTTCCGCCAGCGCGGCCGGGGCGACAAACGCGCTCGCCACCGCCACTGCAATTAGACTCTTCTTCATGCGATCTCCTTTTTAGTTGACTGCTTGCCGGTCAGGCGCGTTAACTCGCCCTTCCTTGCGGCGCCACAAGGGCGCCGGGATTTAACCTCTCCCGGGAAAGAAAGAAGTTGCCGGGATTCTGCCAAAACGCAACAGACGGGAGCAAGCAATTTCGCCAGAGAATGAGCCCTTTTACTTTGGTTTTGTAGCGCCTTTACAACACCGCAGCGCACAAATATAAGGTTTTTAATGTATATGACGCTTTTCGCGACGTAACAAGATGTTAGACGCAATTACTAAAGACATTTCTTGAACTACGGGTCAGGGGTAAGGAAGATCGAATAACTGGGCGAGCGCCCGCCCGGGGTCGGTCGCGCGCATGAATGCCTCGCCCACCAGGAACGCCTCCACGCCTGCGGCGCGCATGCGCTGACTATCGCGTGAAGACAGAATGCCGCTTTCGGTGACGAGCAGTTTATCCGGGGGAAGCTTCCCGATCAGATCAAGCGTCGTCTCCAGGCGAGTCTCAAACGTGCGCAAGTTGCGATTATTGATGCCGATCATGGGCGTGGTGAGTGCTAGCGCGCGCTCAAACTCGTCGTTGTCATGCGCTTCCACCAGCACTGCCATGCGCAATTCATGTGCAAGGCGTTCGAGCGCCGCCATGGTGCTGTCGTCCAGCGCCGCAACGATGAGCAATATGCAATCGGCCCCCATCGCCCGCGCCTCATAGACCTGGTAGGGATCGACGATGAAGTCTTTTCGCAGCACCGGCAGCCCGCTGGACGCGCGTGCTTGTACGAGGTAATCGCGGCAACCCTGAAAGAACTGCACATCCGTCAGCACGGACAGGCAAGCCGCTCCATGTTCGGCATACGATCGGGCGATCGATACCGGATCAAAGTTGGAACGCAGCACTCCTTTGCTCGGGCTGGCCTTCTTGATCTCCGCAATCACCGCAGGCAAGCTGGCAGCAATCTTTGCCCTGAGCGCACCGATGAAATCGCGCGGAGGGCCGGCGTTTTCGATGTCCCGCTGCAAGGCGTCCAGCGGTTTTTTTTGTTTCGCAAGATCGATCTCATCGCGTTTGACGGCAAGAATCTTTTCAAGAATGTCAGACATAGCTCTTTAACCGCAGAGCACGCAGAGAACGCGGAGGAAGGCAT
>CBDDRM010000150.1:0-25121 GCA_965233135.1 uncultured bacterium
TGCGGCGATTGCCAAGCTCGACAAGGCCACTTATTTCATCAACGAGCTCAAATCTTTGGGCTGCCTGTTTTCCCTGGACGATTTCGGCGCGGGCATGTCCTCATTTGCCTACCTGAAGCACCTGCCGGTAGATTTTCTGAAAATAGATGGGGGGTTCGTCAAGGATATGGCCGACGATCTCATCGACCGGGCGATGGTCGAGGCCATCAACAGCATCGGCCACGTCATGGGCAAGCAGACCATCGCGGAATTCGTCGACGGGGAACGGGTGATCCGGCTATTGCGCGAGTTGAAAGTCGATTTCGCCCAAGGCTATGGGATCGCCAAACCCCGACCTTTCGGCCCCCGCCTGCGGGTCGCGGCGGCCGGCTGAGGACGCGGCCGCCTTCCTAACCTTCGTTTTGCCTCGTGCGTCCATTGTTGCCTGCTATCCGAGGCATCAGGAAACCCCCTAGTGCACCTTCGGAAAACTCCGATGGTGGCGACCAAAGCGTGTGTCATAAGATGCGTTCCGTCGGCAACCGCTGCGCACAATGCTCGGGAAAGGGGAGTTTCATCAGACCGAGCAAACTTATCAAAGTGTGAGATTTGACTTCACGTCCCGCGCTGAGGCATGGTCTACCAGCACGGAGTTTTGCAGTTTCGGGGGTTTCTTAATTCTGGGCGTCTCAATAAGGAGAAAAAAGCATGGGTTCGATGATCGACATGAACGAGTTATCCGTCCCGCAATGGGTCGAGTCGCTGAACGGTTATCTCAAGCCGTATCAGGACGAGTTACTACAAGGCGATTGGTGCGAAGGCGTTGCCAATACGCGATTGACCATCGCCGAGATGCGCGGCTGGATTCTGCAGACCTACCCGTTCATCCATGCTTTTCCGAAGTTCCTGGCCGAAGGCCTGATCAAGGTGGAAGACGATTATTCACGCTCATTCCTCATCGACAACATCCGTGTTGAAAAAGCCCATGCCGAACACTGGATCTGGATGGGCCTGGGCTTCGGCCTGACCCGTCAGGAAATGCTAGCCGTGGCTGAAGGCAGCCAGCCGGTACTGCGGGACGTGCAGTCGCTGACGGACTGGCTCTGGTATATCAACACCAAGGGCTCGATGGCCGAGGCGGTTGCCGCCACGAGTTTCGCGATCGAAGGCATAGCTGGGGACATCGCGCGCAAGGTAGTCAATGGTTTCGAGGCCTACAAGAATGTGCCGGGCGTACAAATGGGACCGAAGACCTACAAGTGGTTCCGCGAACATGCGCATTACGATGACGATCATCCGAAAATTGCAATGGAAATCGTCAAGCGCTATGCCACGACCGAGCGCATGCAGACCAAGGTCATGCTGGCTGCCAAGCGTAGCATTCAACTGTTGCACAACGCGCTGACCACCGGCTACCAGGCCTATTCCGTGTCCACCGAGAAAATCGTCCCGTCGAACGAACTGCGCGCGGCAGGCGAACGCAAAGATCGTCGCCAGGGGCAAAAACCCATGTCGTTCCCGGAGCGGCGCTTTGCCGATCGGCGCGGTCGCCAGGTCCGGGCGGTAGCGTAAGGCTGCACCTTACAACGGGTCAAATGGCGGGCGCCGATGGCGCCCGCTTCATTTGGCAGTCATCCGGGTGGAGCGGGCGGCGCGAGTTGCGCCGTAATGGATTGGATCAGCACGTCGAAGTGCTGCAGCGCGTCGGGTGGACCATAAAATTCGATCCAGATGTTCGCGCCTGCGGGCCGGATCATCAGGATCTGCATCGCTTCGCCGCCGATGCGATACAACGCAGCCGCCCGCTCACCGGGCCCGCCGGAAGTCGCGACTCTGCTGCATGCATCGCGGGCGCATAGAGCTTTAACCATTTTTTGTGGCGTTTGGCCGTCGTCCGGCCGGCTGTACACGGTCAGCCTCGCTTGGGGGCGGCGCAGCGTTTTCACTACCAGCATGTCCGCGCCGGGGGCCGAAATCTTCTGATTGCGATCCGGCACCAGGCGCATGCCGTGCCAATACACTGCATTGGGATAGCGGTGCTTTTCCCATGCGCGCGCCACATGGTTCAAAGACACCCCGGCAGCAATAAGCGTGAAACCCGTGGCAAGAAGAATTAACTGTAGGACGGAAAACCGGCGCATGGAGCGGCACCCTACCCGATAAGACCTGTCCAGTTCAACTCGCGGAGTGCAAGCCGGCAGGGGCTTCCCGCATGTACAGATCCTCCCGCCCGGCATTTTCTTTCCAGCGTGGGAGACCGTCAGACTCGTTTAATTCGGGGCGGTGAGGTTCGCCCATTGGCCGGGCTCCCTGCTGCTGGAACCCTGAAACGGAAAAAGCAAGAAAAACCCTTGCATCAGTCGTGCCCGGTTGTATGCACACCGTCGGCGTCCGGCTGACGAGATGACTCACGCATCGACAATGATGCAAACAGCTTGCGCAGCGCCGCGGGGTCCGCGGGTTTTACGAGGTGTTCATCAAAACCAGCTTCGCGCGATTTGCGCCGGTCTTCATCCTGGCCCCATCCGGTCAGCGCCACCATCACGATGGCCTTGCCAGAAGGTTGGGCGCGAATGCGGCGGCATGCTTCGTAGCCATTGAGCCCGGGCATGCCGATGTCCATCAGAATGACATCGGGTCGATAGGTGTCGGCCAACTCGATGGCCTCCAGGCCGTTGCCGACCGAAACCACCTCCTGGCCCATTGCCTTGAGCAGCAAGGCCATACTCGTGGCGGCATCTGCATTATCGTCCGCAACCAGAACACGCAGTGAAGCGGACAGGGACACGGGGTCCACGGCAACGGGCTGCATGTTCGGACGGGGTGCTGCGTCGCGAGGCAGTCGCACCTCGAATTCAGATCCTGCTCCGGCACCGGCGCTGTGCGCCTTCACACTGCCGCCGTGCATTTCAACCAGCGATTTGACCAGCGCAAGACCGATGCCGAGGCCGCCTTGCGAGCGCTCCAGGGTACTATCAACCTGCGTGAACGCTTCAAAAATCTGGGACAGCATGTTGGCGGGAATGCCCACGCCATTATCGCTTACGCGAATGACAACCTCGTCCGCCTCTTGCGCGGCACTTAGCGTAATCCTGCCCGCGGCGCCGCTTTTGCTGAACTTGCACGCGTTATTCAGGAGATTCGAGAAAACCTGCGACAGGCGCACGGAATCGGCTCTGAGGTGGATCGGCTCGGAAGGCAGCGTTACCGTCAGCTGCTGTTTCGAGCGCTCGAGCATGCCTGAGATGGTTTCCACCGATTGCTGCACTACGCCCGCCAGTTCAATGCTCTCGAGGCGGAGTTCAATTTTTCCCTGGCTGATGCGGGTCACATCCAACAAATCGTCGATGAGCCGGACAAGCTGATTCAACTG
Source organism: uncultured bacterium (assembly GCA_965233135.1). Classification (GTDB taxonomy): domain Bacteria; phylum Pseudomonadota; class Gammaproteobacteria; order Burkholderiales; family JACQAP01; genus JACQAP01. The sequence goes on from CBDDRM010000150.1 coordinate 3,353, forward strand.
CCTGTCCATGATCTCACGTGCACGACCAAGCATCTGCGCATCGATATCCTTGCGTCCCACGATTTCCAGCATGTTGCGAATGGGTGCAAGGGGGTTGCGCAGTTCATGGGCAAGGGTAGCCAGGAACTCGTCCTTGCGTCGGGCTGCCTGCGCGATCTCGCGCTCTGCCATCCTGCGCATTGTCACATCGCGGACCTCAATCACCATCGAAGTGGCACCACTTTGCGCATCGGCGATGGGCGTGGCGCCGACCAGTACCGGAAAAAATTCACCATTGCTGCGAATGAACATGTCTTCATGTTCGCGCATGCCAAAATTACCCGGCAAAGCCCGTTCGATTGGACATTCGGTCATCGGATAAGGGCGCCCATCCGGATAATGATGATGAATCATTTCGTGCAGCGGCTTGCGGCTGATCTCCTCGAACGTCCAGCCCAGCATCCTCTGGCCCGCCGGGTTCATGAAGGTGCAATACCCCCGGGTATCGATCATGAACAGTGCTGCCGCGGAGTTGTCGGTGATCGCCTGGGTCAATTCCAGTTGACTGCGCAGCGCGAGTTCGGCGCGCTTGCGTGCGGTGATATCGACGAGGGCGGCGACCAGCCCGACGACGTTTCCCTTTGCATCGCGTTCCGGCACATAAGCCGCATGCATGTAGCGCGGTCCGCCGATCTGGTAAGGAATTTCAGTTTCGAACTGCAGTGACTTGCCAGTGAGAGTTTCAGCTACGTGATCCCGGAACGTTGCATACGCCGCATCGCCAACCACTTCCGGAATGCGTTTGCCGATAATGTCCCCCGGCGTCAATCCAAAGCGTTCCGCGTAGGGTTTGTTGACGAATTTGTAACGCGCGTTCGCATCGCAATAGGAAATCAGAACCGGCGCGTGGTCGGTGATCAGGCGCAACTCGCGCTCGTGTGCTGCCGCTAATTCGCCCTCGTGCTTGCGGGCGGTGATGTCGTGCGAGACGATGGCCAGGCCACCATCCGGAATGGGGGACGCGCGCATGGCCAACCAGCGCCTGCCGGATTCGTAACCTATCTCGAACTCGACCTCGGTGCGTTGCTCCATGGCGACGCGCAGTTTCGGCGCGTACGCAGCGTTGTTCAACTCCGGAAAGGCATCGAACAGATTTTTGCCCAGCATCGCGCCCGCATCGATGCCGGCTGCCGCGAGAGCGCGGCGCATCGCAGCGTTGTGGTACGTCAATCGCCAGCGCTTATCCACCGTCTGGAACCGGTCGCTGATGCTTCCCAGTACGCCTTCGAGCCGTTCGCGGCTTTCTCGAAGCGGTGCTTCGTAGCTACGGATCGTTGAAGCCGCCCGCCATAGCAGCCCGGCGAAAAATGCGATCAATATCAGCGCAAAGATCGCAGTCCCGAACGCACTGTCGTACCAGCCGGCCGTCTCACCCTGCACGCGCAGCCAGCCAACAACCAGCGGCGTAAGGATGAGGTAGGGCAACACCCGACGCACCAGCACGCCGGCCGCCGAGTTTTCGGAAAGGGTCCTGAGTGGCTCGCACTCGCGAACGGATGCAACCACGCCGATGCCCAGTGCAAACAGCGCGCTGGCAGTTTGAATTGCTATGGCCGTCGAATGAGGCAACGAATACAAGCTGTCTGCGCCGAACGCGTAACCGACGATCGAAAGCATGGATATGCCGATGACAACCAGACCCGCTGCGACGGCGATTTGGCGGGCCACGCCGCTACGAGTAATGAGAACGAGCGCAACGCCCAGTAGCGAAAAACAAACGGCGGCAGGCGGGCCCATTCGGCCGGGAGCAAGCGTGCCTTTTTCGCCCCACTCACGGTAGGCGGGGACCATATCGATACCAAGGGTGATCCCGCTCAGATGCTGGATCAGCGTGGCGATGCCGACTATTCCCGGCACGGTGCCGAAGATCGCAGCCGCATTGTGGCGACCAAGGGTCAGAAAAACGAGCGCCAGTCCCGCAGATACTGCGCAAACCGCAGCATTCGGCATCATGGCAATGCCGGTGCGAAACAGATCGGCGAGCCATTGCACATCCGCCGCCCACCCGATCAATGTGACCAGGCCGATGACAATGGAAAGTGCCGCACAGCCCAGCACGAGCATAGCAACGCGCGAATAGCCGGCGACGGGCAGGAACGGACCGTGTTTCATCCTTGCGTTGGACCTGAAGCTCGCGCGTTGCTCGATCATGTTGCCCCTACCGCTCCTTAGGGACACCGTCTGGCTGAGTTAGCTACCGGCTGGAGTTGGTTGCGCAGTATAAGCGCCTGCCGGCGTTTACGGATGACGTAATCAGCTGCCGGGCGCAGCGGGCGAGCTGGCAAGAAAAAGGGCGCCCGAAGGCGCCCCGTAATGTGCTGATGCCGCTTATCAGGCGCGGCCGACTTTTTCGATGCAAGCCTGCTCGGTCATCATCTCGAAGCCCTTGCCTTTGCAGGCATTCTTGCCCTTGCAGGCGTTCATCGAGGTCTTGCATGCGCTGTTGCCCTTGCATGCATTGGCGCCATAGCACTTCACTTTCACGTCCTGCGCGACGGCGGTACCAACGACTGCTGCAGTGGCGAACAGGGCTGCGGCGGTGGTGGCGAGCGCTGTGTTCATGAATGTACGATCCATCGTTGAATCTCCTTGATTGAAGTATCCCCAGGGCCGGCGCGGGCGGCAAAACCGTCACACCGGATGTCTTCGACGCGGCATCAAGAGCCCTCCCTGACCGTTGCCAGCATCAGAGGGTGCCCGGATCGGATTTACGTCCGCGACGTTTGGCTGGATTCAAATTTTTGACGGCCGCGATGCGTAAGAGCATCACTGCCCCTTGCAGCTGTAACGGGCCTGTGTGTCCTCTGTGGCCGCCCTGCCCCGTGGAGTTCTGCGATGCCCTAAGCCAGGTCGGCGATGCGATCCGCCATGAGGCCGGCATGTTCGCGCTGCTTGTGAAAGCGGATGCCGGGAAACCGGTCTTCGACGACTTTCATTTCGAAAGTGGTGTTGGTGAGCACGGCCAAAGCGTCGGCGGCATCGCGTGCCAGGCGTCCGGCATTGGCTTCCACGAATTTGTCGAAAGCCACCGGATCGTCAGACGAAACCCAGCGCGCGCAAGTGTAGGGCGCTGGCGACATGCGCGCTTCCACGCCGTATTCGTGCTGCAGGCGATGCGCCGCCACGTCGAACTGCAGGCTGCCGATGGCGCCCAGCAGCATCATGGTATTGCGCAAGGGGCGGAACACCTGGATCGCGCCTTCTTCGCCCAGTTGCAGAAGCCCGGTTCGCAACTGCTTGGTCTTGAGCGGGTTCACGACCTCGACGATATGGAATATTTCCGGCGCAAAGAACGGCAGGCCGGTGAACTGCAGCTCCTGGCCGTCGGTGAGGGTGTCGCCCAACTGGATGCCGCCATGCGTCGGTATGCCGATGATGTCACCCGCGTAGGCTTCGTCCAGCAGTTCGCGGCGCTGCGACAGGAACGACACCACGTTGTTGGGCCGGATCTCCTTGCCGGTGCGCTGGATCTTCAGGCGCATGCCGCGCTCGAAATGCCCCGAACACACCCGCATGAACACCACCCGGTCGCGATGCGCCGGATCCATGTTGGCCTGGATCTTGAACACCACCGCCGAGAACCGGGCGTCCTGGGGCTCGACTGTCCGCTGCAACGCCACGCGTGGTTGCGGCGGCGGCGCGATATCCACCAGCGCATCGAGCACTTCGCGCACGCCGAAATTATTGATGGCCGAGCCGAAAAACGCGGGCGTCTGGCGCCCTGCGAGGAATTCCTCGCGCGAGAAAGCCGGCGTGGCGCCGCGCACCAGTTCGATGTCGTTGCGCGCGCGCGCGAACTCGTCGCCGAAGCGTGCGGCCAGCTTCGGATCGTCGAGTCCGGACACGATTTCATCCTCGCCGTGGACCCGGTCTTCGCCGGGACGGAATACACGGATGCGGTCTTCGGCCAGGTCGTAGACGCCGCGAAAGGATTTGCCCATGCCGATCGGCCAGGAAAACGGCACCACCGACATGCCCAGCGCTTTTTCGATTTCGTCGATCAGGTCCAGCGGCTCGCGTACTTCGCGGTCCATCTTGTTGATGAACGTGATGACCGGCGTGTTTCGCGAACGGCACACCTCCAGCAGACGCAGGGTCTGCGCCTCCACGCCGTTGGCGGCATCGATGACCATCAGCGCCGCATCCACCGCGGTCAGCACGCGATAGGTGTCTTCCGAGAAATCCTTGTGTCCGGGCGTGTCCAGCAGATTGACCACATGGCCGCGGTACTCCATCTGCATCACGGAACTCGCCACCGAAATACCGCGCTGCTTTTCGATTTCCATCCAGTCCGAGGTCGCGTGACGTGTCGCCTTGCGCGCCTTGACGCTGCCGGCGATATGGATCGCGCCCGCGAACAGCAGCAGCTTCTCCGTCAAGGTCGTCTTGCCGGCGTCGGGGTGCGAAATGATGGCAAAGGTACGCCGCTGTTCAACCTGCGCGGCCAGGCTATCTTTCGTTATGTCGCTCATGAAAACCTTCAGGTACGAGGTTTGCCCGGTCAGCCTTGTGGATGGACAGACATCGCTGCACGAAAAGGGGCGAATTCTACGGGCTTGCCCCGCACGCGTCCATGACCGGTCCGGCCGTATATATCGTGCAGACCGTGCAGCAGCCCGCGGACCGGTGCATAGTGCCGATTCCGGCACTATGATTCACGGCATGCCCAACCGGTTGCCTGCGTCCGGATCGTTCCACCATGTCCGGCACAAACTGACGACATCCTTGCCGCAATGGCCTGTCGCAACCGCGACCGGTTCTGCGTGATATTCCGGCAAAAGGCATGAACACACCGAAAGATCTGCTGGAGAAGTATCTGGAGGCTAAAGATCTCAATCGCCCCTTGCTGATTCTCGATTGCTATACGCCGGACGCCGTTCTGACTTACTCAATCGCTACGGACACGATCTCTTTCCCCGACAAAGTGCTGGGTGCGGATGCGATTGCGCAAACGCTGGTGCGGGACTTCAGAAAGAAATTCGACTGCTGCAAGACTTACTATGTCTGCGATTCCATAGTCAACGGCGACCCCCGCATCGAGTTCATGCCCTGGCTGGTGATCATGCGGCAGATGTCGAATGCGGCGCTGCGGGTAGGTAAGGGTTATTACCGTTGGCAGTTCGAATCCGCCGTAAACGAGCTGCGGGTATGTGCAATGCACATACACATCGAACGGATGGACATTATCGACGACGACGGTGGAAAAATCCGCCACGTCCTGCAATCTGCGTTGCCTTATCCCTGGCTGCCGACAGCGACATTGCGCGCAACATTCGCAAGCCTGGTGGAGCACGCTCAAGGATTCAATTTTCTGAAGGATTTCGAGGTACCGGTCACAAGTCCGGCATAACAGGTGCGGCCAAGTTTGGTGGATTGGCAAGAGGATACTTCGGGGCCGATGGATGTGCGGGTTCGCAGTGCGTTCGTGCGACCGTTTCGTCCGCAACGCCATCGAAGAGGGGATTGGCGTCAGCAGTTGACAAGCAAAAGTCTATATTCGATAGAATGGCCCTTCGTGCAAAAGAACCATAGACCGCGATCTGGTTGATGTCCGCCGATCGTACGTACTTGGCAGCGACGTAAAGCCGATTGCCAGGGCCGCAAGAAAAAAACTTTAGGAGAAATCAATGGCCAAAGAGATCTTGTGTGCATTCGGTGTGGACGTCGATGCGGTGGCGGGCTGGTTGGGTTCCTACGGCGGTGAAGATTCTCCGGACGATATCTCCCGCGGCTTGTTCGCCGGCGAAGTCGGCACGCCACGGCTGGTCAATCTGTTCAAACGCCTCGGCATCAAGACGACCTGGTTTATTCCCGGGCACTCGATCGAAACGTTCCCGGAGCAGACCGCCATGGTGGTGGAGGCCGGACATGAAATCGGCATCCACGGCTATACGCACGAGAACCCCATCTCGATGACCCGCGAGCAGGAAGAAGCGGTCCTCGACAAATGCATCGACCTGGTAACCAAGGTTTCCGGCAAACGTCCAACCGGATATGTCGCGCCGTGGTGGGAGTTCAGCACCGTCACCAACGAGTTGCTCCTGAAGCGCGGCATCAAGTACGACCACAGCCTGATGCACAAGGATTTCGAGCCATATTACGTGCGCGTCGGCGACAGCTGGACGCTCATCGACTACTCGAAAAAACCGCAGGAATGGATGAAGCCCCTGCAGCGCGGCGTCGAAACCGACCTGATCGAGATTCCGGGAAGCTGGTACCTCGATGACTTGCCGCCGATGATGTTCATCAAGAAAGCGCCCAATTCCCATGGATTCGTCAATCCGCGCCACCTCGAGGAGATTTGGCGCGATCAGTTCGACTGGGTGTACCGGGAAATGGATTACGCTGTTTTCACTCTGACCATCCATCCGGACGTGTCCGGCCGCCCGCAAGTGTTGCTGATGCTCGAACGGCTGTTCAACCACATCATCCGTCACCCCGGCGTGAGGTTCACCACCTTCGACGATATCGCCAACGACTTTGCAAAGCGCAGCCCGCGCAAGAAAAAATAAGCCGCATCAGGTCGCTCTGGAGTACGCTGAACGCAACAAACCGGGGACAACGCAATGCAAAGCTGGCGCAATCGCAAGACCCTCATTCTCGGTCGGACCGAAATGATGGGGTTGCTGACGCCGGCGGAATACAACCAATGCGTGGAACAGGCGTATCGCATGCACGGCGAGCGGCGCTTCTACATGGACCCGAAGGGTCACATCGTGCTCGACAAGTATCCGGGCGAATGGGAGGCAATGCCTTCCTATATCGAGGAACCGGAGGCCGCGGCCTGCAAATGGGTGTCGATTCGCGAGAACAACCGCAAGAACCACGATCTGCCCACGGTGTTCTCGATCCTGATCTACACGCACCCTGAAACCGGTTTTCCGCTGGCGATTTGCGACGGCAGTCACCATACCGTCATGCGCACCGGATCGGCCGCGGCGGTTTCCGCCAAATGGCTGGCGCGCAAGGATTCGAAAGTACTGGCAATCGTCGGTGCGGGACACATGGCGGCCGGCGTGCTCGCGACCTGCAACGAGATTTTCGCCTGGGAGGACGTCCGTGTTTGGAGCCGATCGCAAGCAACGCTGGACCACTTCGTCGGGGAACAGCAGCCAAAGTACGAGAGCTTCAAGCTCGTCGCCACGACCAATCTGGAAAAAGCCGTGCGCGGCGCCGACGTCGTGGTGACGGTAACGCCGGCTCGCGGCGCCATCGTCAAGAATGAATGGATCAGCGAGGGCATGCATATCGCAGCGCTGGGCGCAGACAAGTCGGGTGACCAGGAACTGGAGGCCGCGATCCTCAAGCGCGCGCGCATTTTCGTTGACGATATCCGCCAGTGCCGCACCGACGGCGAGATCAACGTGCCCCTGTCGCAGGGGATACTCAGGGACGCAGACATCGCCGGGGAAATCGGCGAAGTGATCATCGGCAAAAAGAAGGGACGGAACTCGGACAAGGACATCACCCTGTTCGACTCCACTGGCATTGCACTTCAGGACTCGGCCACCATCCCGCTGGAGTACGAAAGGGCGCTCGCCGCGGGCGTGGGAATCGAGAAGAAAATGATCTCGACTTGAGTTGTACTTCCATCGCAAACACAGGAGAAGACCATGTTGAAGAAGGCAAAGGCAAAGGCAGCAGGGCAGCGAAACAAGGCGCAGACCGCGTCGGGACGCCGGCGCTTCCTCAAGACGGCCGCGGTAACGGCAGGCGCGGTGGCCACGACGGGTCTGATCGATGGTTTCCCCCTGGTGTGGTCGCAGAACATCAAGAACGTGAAGCTGGTACAGGTGGGCGGGTCGTATTCCGCCATCAAGGACATCGCGGACCAGGCCACGAAGGACCTGGGCTTCAAGGTGGAGATGCAGACCGCCGACCATTCCGCGCTGCTGAATCGCCTGGTTACGCAACCGCAGACTATCGATATCGCAGACATCGAGTACTTCTTCCAGCACTACCTCATCAAGCGCGGCACGCTTCAACCCATGGACGCGGAGAAGAGGATCAAGTTGTGGGACAAGGTCGTGCCGATTTTCACCAAGGGGACCTATCCAGATGGCAGGAAAGTATCCAACCAGGGGGTGTTGCCCTTTGAAGTGCAGTACGTGAACGGCCCGGGAGCCAAGGAGTTTGCCAAGAGCCCGACCAAGTGGATCACGGGCATCCCGACGGTGTACAACGCCGACACCCTGGGTATCCGACCCGACCTGGTCAAGCGCAAGATCGAGAGCTGGTCCGAGTTGCTGAACCCCGAGTGGAAAGGCAAAACCTCCATCGTATCCGTGCCGGGCATCGGCATCATGGACGCCGCCATGGCCATCGAAGCACGCGGGGATATCAAGTACGGCGACAAGGGCAATATGACGAAGGCCGAGATCGACAAGACCATCGAAATTCTGAAGGCCTCGAAGAAAGCTGGCCAGTTCCGCGCCATGTGGGGCACGTTCGACGAGTCCGTGAACCTGATGGCGTCGGGGGAAACAGTGGTTCAGTCCATGTGGTCACCGGCGGTGACGGCGGTGCGCTCGCGCGGCATTCCCTGCTACTACGCGCCGCTGAAAGAGGGTTATCGTGCCTGGGGCAGCTGCATTGCACCGATGGCCCACCTCAAGGGCGTCAAGCTCGACGCGGCCTACGAGTATCTCAATTGGTACATGTCCGGATGGCAGGCAGGTTTCATCGCCAAGCAGGGTTACTACAGTTCCATTCCGGAGACTGCGAAGAAATTCATGACCGAGGACGAGTACGGTTACTGGTACGAAGGCAAGCCGGCCAAGGGAGAGATCAAGGACCCCTACGGTAACGTCATGGAGAAAGCCGGTTCCGTGCGTGACGGCGGATCGTTCTGGGATCGCATGGGTAAAGTGGCCTGCTGGAACACGTTGATGGACGAAAACCAGTACATGGTCCAGAAGTGGAATGAGTTCCTGACGTCCTGAGCCTGGAGACAACAGCAGCGATCCGGGGGCGGCGGGGCGGAGGTTGCGTTCTCTTCCCCCGGATTTCTGTTCTCTGACTTCTGACTTCTGACATCTGATTGTGAAAATCTCGCCCACGCTGACGTCCTACCTGCAGATCGGTCCGCTGCTGCTGGTGCTGCTGCTGTTCTTTGGCGTTCCGCTGCTGGTGATCATTGCCTACAGTTTTTTTCAGTTCGATGGCCTCGACTCGATTCCCGCCTTCGACTTCGTGAATTACGCCTACGTACTGACCTCCCCGGTCACGCTGTCGCTGTATCTGAAAACGCTCTATTACGCGATCACGGTCTGGGCGATCACGCTGCTGGTCGGATTCACGGTGGCCTATTTTCTGGCTTTCCACGTGAAGAGCCTGATCTGGCAAATGGCGCTGCTGCTTTTGTGCACCGTGCCTTTCTGGACGTCGAATATCATTCGCATGATTTCGTGGATTCCGTTTCTGGGCAGGAACGGGATTTTCAACAACGCGCTGATCGGCGCGGGCATTACGCAAGAGCCGCTGGAATTCCTGCTGTTCTCCGATTTCGCGGTCATCATCGCTTACGTGCATTTGTTCACGTTGTTCATGATCGTGCCCATCTTCAATTCCATGGCGCGAATCGACAAGTCGTTGATCGAGGCTGCCCGCGACGGCGGTGCCAGTGCCTGGCGCATCCTCTGGGACATCGTGGTGCCGCTTTCCAGGACGGGGATCGCCCTGGGGTCGATTTTCGTGATCACGCTGGTGATGGGGGATTTCTTCGTCGTCAAGGTCATGAGCGGCAGCCAGTCCGCCTCGATCGCCATGGCCATGGCCAACCAGATCGCCATGGTGCAGTACCCGCCGGCAGCGGCCAGCGCCGTTGTCCTGCTGGTCATCGTGAGCCTGATGGTGGCCGCGATCCTGCGGGTCGTCGATGTGCGCAAAGAGATCGCGGGCTGAAAAAATGCAGAAACTACAGACCGGAAAACGTCCCTGGAGTTTTTACGCATTGGGTGGTTTCTTCGGCCTGTTCGTGCTGTTTCTGTACGGCCCGATGTCGGCCATTTACATTCTGTCCTTTCAAGGACCCACGGGCGGATTGACGTTTCCCATGCGAGGCTGGTCGTTGCGCTGGTTCGAAGCGCTGTTCAACCAGGAGCGAACGGGAGATTTCGCGGGCGCTTTCACGCGCTCCATGATTCTCGCCGCACTGGTTCTGTTGCTGACGGTTGTGATTTCGGTGCTCGCGGGGCTTGCGTTCCGGCGCCGATTCACCGGAGCCGCCTTCGTCTTCTACCTGGCGATCGCCAGCCTGATCATGCCTGGATTGCTGGTGGGGTTGGGCGTGGGTCTTACTTTCCAAACGCTGGGCGTCCAGACCAAGTGGTTCCTCTCGGCGCTGGGCGCCCAGCTTACCTGGACCCTGCCTTTCGGCATGCTGATCATGTTCGCCGTGTTAAGCCGCTTCAATCGGAGCTATGAAGAGGCGGCGCGGGATCTCGGCGCGAGCAATTGGCAGATCTTTCTGTGGGTGGTGTTGCCTATCCTGTTTCCCGGCATGATCGCGGTCGCCTTGTTTGGATTCACGCTTTCCTATGACGAGTTTCCCCGCACCTTGCTGACCTCCGGGGCGGTCAACACGCTGCCCATGGAAATCTGGGGCATGACCACCAACGTAACCTCGCCGGCGCTGTATGCGCTTGGAACCGTCACGACGCTGGTGTCGTTCGTCGCCATCACGCTGGCGCTGGGATCGATCGCCATTATCCAGTGGCGCAGATCCCGCCCCGTTGCAAAAGCATCCCCGACAAAGGAACAAGCATGATTTCGCAAGATCGGCGCACGGCCGGGCGCGGCAGCATCGAACTGGCAGGCGTTACCAAGCGTTTCGGTGACACGGCTGCCGTGAAGAACATCGATCTGAAAATACCCGGAGGATGCTACTGCTGTCTGCTGGGGCCTTCGGGCTGCGGCAAGACCACGATCCTGCGCATGATCGCCGGCCACGAATCGCCCACCGAGGGCGCGATCCTGATCGACGGCGAGAACGTGGTCGGCAAATCCCCGGTCGATCGCGCCACCGCCATGATGTTCCAGAGTTATGCGCTGTTTCCGCACCTGAACTGCATGGACAACGTCGCCTTCAACCTCAAGACCCGCGGCGTGGCCAAAGCCGAGCGGCGCGCGCGCGCGCTCGAAATGCTCGACCGGGTGCGCATGAAATCCTTCGCGGACCGGTTGCCGGCTCAGCTCTCCGGGGGGCAGCAACAGCGCATTGCGCTCGCCCGCTCGCTCATTACCAACCCGCGCGTGCTGCTGCTCGACGAGCCGCTCTCCGCGCTCGACGAGTTCCTGCGCTTGCAGATGCGCGGCGAGTTGCGCAACATCCAGGCGGAATTCGGCATCACCTTCATTCACGTGACACATACGCAGATGGAGGCGATTGCGCTGGCCGACATGGTCGTGGTCATGGACCAGGGCCAGATCGAGCAGGCGGCCTCGGCCCGGGACGTCTACGATCGGCCGCGCACCGGCTACGTGGCGCACTTCATGGGCGGTCAGAACGTGCTGGCCGGCACCGTGACCGCGCGCCAGAGCGATACCATTACAATCGCCAGTGGAAAAAAGACCATCACCCTCACGCCTCCTGCCGCGGCTGCCGCGGTAGTCCCTGCGGTGGGCGCGCAGTTCGAAGTGGCGGTGCGCCGCGACCGCGTGCGCTTGAGCCGCGCGCCCTCGGAAGCCGCCGATGCGGGCATCAACGGCGTGAGCGGTCGTGTCGCCGGAATCGAGTACCAGGGCACCTGGCTCAAGGTCTCGATCGAGGATGCCGGCGCCGAGGGCTTCGTCGCCAATGTCCCGGACAGTGAGTTTTTTGCCGACCCGTTGACGATCGGCGATCCGGTGATCGCGCGCTGGGAGGCGGAACAATTGCATTACCTGGTGGCTACGTCCGGCCGGCCAGCAGGCGTGGCTCGCACCGGGGCGGCGGGCAAGTCCACCGTGGTCGCGGCCGATTAGCCATGTGCGCACTCTGCGGCGTTTTCTCAGGCGAGGCGCACTGGACGGATGCAAGTCCCGACCGCAGCGCTCGCACGCGTCGTCACGACCGGCTGCACCGCGTCGCGCAAACCAACCGCGTGCTGCGACAATACGGGTTGAAGCTGAGCGATTGGCAGGGCAGCGCTTACCTGCTGGCAGGCCCGACCGGCCAGACGGCAATTGTGCCCAGCATCGCTGCCGTCTGGCCGCAGGCCAAGCTGCTGCGCAAGCAGGCGATCGATCCGCTCGACGAGCGCCTGATCGAGGCGCTCGAACGGGATTGATCGCGGACAAGTGAGCGATGGACTTGATCCACAATCGCACGCCAGTCAATGTCCTCACCGGCTTTCTCGGCAGCGGCAAGACGACGCTGCTGCAGCGGTTGCTGCGTGCGCCGCGCATGGGGCGCACGGCCGTGCTGATCAACGAGTTCGGCGAGATCGGCCTGGATCACCTGCTGGTGCAGCAAGTCGACGAGTCCGTCGTGTTGCTGCAGAGCGGATGCATCTGCTGCAGCATTCGCGATGATCTGAAGTCCGCCTTGCGCGGACTGCTGAGCCGGCGCGAACGCGGCGAGATTCCGGCCTTCGAGCGCATCGTCATCGAGACCACCGGCCTGGCGGACCCCGGCCCCATTCTCTACACGCTGCTGAGCGAGCCGGTCATCCGGCATCACTTCCGGCTCGGCAACGTGATTACCACCGTGGATGTGGTCAACGCCGGATTGCATCTTTCCCGCAACAGCGAAGGCGTCAAGCAAGTGGCTGCGGCCGATCGACTGGTGCTGACCAAGTCCGATCTGGCCGAGCCTGCACAGACGGCGGCAGTGGCCGCAGAACTGGCGCGACTGAATCCTTCCGCGAGGCTTTGGGATGCCGCCGAGGTGCCCCTCGATGCGGACTTCCTGCTCGATGTCATGCCGTCCGGCACGGCACGCTATCGGCTGCACGACGAGGTCGAGGCGGGCGCAACGGACCCCACCAACGGATTGCGTCCGCATACCGAGTCGGTGTCGAGCATGAGCGTCGTGCTGGATCGGCCGATGGACTGGACCGCCTTCGGCATCTGGCTGAGCCTGCTGCTGCACCGGCATGGTGACGACATGCTGCGCGTGAAGGGTATCCTGTGCGTCGAGGGCAGCGAGTCGCCGGTATTCATCAACGGCGTGCAGCACGTCGTGCATCCGCCGCAACACCTGGAGAGCTGGCCGACGCAGGATCATCGTTCGCGCATCGTATTCATCACGCGCGGCATCGACCAGGGGTTGCTGGGCCGCTCGCTGGAAGCTTTTTGCGGATTGCGGGTCGCCGAGCTGGCATCGGCGTGAGGCGTGCGGGAACGAGGAGACACGGACCATGACCATGCTTAAGACCGGGCTGATCCAGATGGGCCTCAAGGGCGACACCGGCATGTCGCCCCAGAAAATTCGCGACCGCATGATCGAGGCGCATATTCCGCTCATCGAATCGGCGGGCCGGCAGGGCGTGCAGGTGCTGTGTTTTCAGGAGGTCTTCACCCAGCCATATTTCTGTCCCAGCCAGGATACGAAATGGTACCGCGCCGCCGAGCACATTCCGGACGGGCACACCACGCAGCTGATGCGCGAGTATGCCAAGCAATATGGCATGGTGATGGTTGTGCCGCTCTACGAAGAGGAGATGACCGGCGTTTACTACAACGCCGCGGCGGTCATCGATGCCGACGGCAACTATCTGGGCAAGTACCGCAAGTCCCATCTGCCCCAGGTGGCGGGTTTCTGGGAGAAGTTCTTTTTCAAACCCGGCAACCTTGGCTACCCGATGTTCCAGACCGCGCACTGCAAGCTCGGCGTGTACATCTGTTACGACCGCCATTTTCCTGAAGGCTGGCGTGCGCTGGCGCTGAACGGTGCCGAGTATGTGGTAAACCCCTCGGCGACCGTGGCCGGCCTGAGCCAGTACATCTGGGAAATCGAGCAGCCGGCCGCTGCGGTTGCCAATGGCTATTACGTCGGCGCCATCAACCGTGTGGGGAGCGAAGCGCCCTGGAACATCGGCACGTTCTACGGATCGAGCTATTTCGTGAACCCGCGCGGCAAGATCGTGGCACAGGCCAGCGCGGACCGCGACGAACTGCTCGTCGCGGATCTCGACATGGACATGGTGCGCGAAGTCCGCGACCTGTGGCAATTCTTCCGCGACCGGCGGCCGGAAAGCTACGGATCGCTGGCCGAGTCGCGTTGAGGCGGGCCATTGAGCGAAGACGAATCTGAAGACGAAACTCGCGGCGGCGACATCCGTGGCGGGCGCCTCGCGCCTGACGCGTACGCCGCCAACTTTGCCGACGCGCATCCGCCGCTTTCGCCCAACCAGGCGCTGGTCGAAAGCGACCGCTGCTTCTTCTGTTACGACGCGCCCTGCGTGAAGGCGTGCCCGACGCAGATCGATATCCCCGGTTTCATCCGCAATATCGCGACCGGAAACCTGAAGGGCGCGGCGCACGACATACTCGAACAGAACATCATGGGCGCGGTGTGCGCGCGCGTCTGCCCGACCGAAGTGCTGTGCGAAGGCGCCTGCGTGCGCAACGACCCGGAGCACAAGCCGGTGGCGATCGGCGCGCTGCAGCGTCATGCAACCGATTGGCTGTTCGACCGGCACATCCAGTTGTTCGAACGCGGGCCTGACAGCGGCAAGCGCATCGCGGTGATCGGCGGCGGCCCGGCGGGCCTTTCATGCGCACACCGGCTTGCCATGCTCGGCCACGCGGTCACGGTGTTCGAGGCGCGCGATCAGCTCGGCGGGTTGAACGAATACGGCGTCGCCGCCTACAAGGTCACCGACGCAATCGCGCAGCGCGAGGTCGAGTATCTGCTGGAGATCGGCGGCATCGAAGTAAAACCCGGCCATCGGCTCGGACGCGATATCACGCTGTCCAGCCTGCGCCAGAATTATGACGCGGTGTTCCTGGGGGTCGGCCTGGGCGGGGTCAACGCGCTTGGCATCGACGAGCCGGCGTTCACGGGCGCGTTCGATGCCATCGCCTACATCGAGAAATTGCGCCAGACGCGCAACCTTGGCGAGTTGCCTGTGGGCCGTAGCGTAGTGGTGATCGGCGGCGGCATGACCGCGATCGACATCGCCAGCCAGGTCAAGCGCCTCGGCGCGGAAGACGTGACCATCGTTTACCGCCGCGGTCCGCAGGACATGGGTGCCAGCCACAAGGAGCAGGCCTGGGCACAGACCAGCGGCGTGCGCATCAAGCATTGGGCGCGACCGGTGCGGCTGCTGGGCCGCGACGGTGCGCTTACCGCGGTGGAGTTCGAATCTACACAGCCGAACGCGCAGGGCGGCGGGAAATTCATCGTCGCTGCGGACATGCTTTTCAAGGCGATCGGTCAAAAGCTGATCACGGATGTCGCGCAGGGGAGCGCCTCCGTGCTCGAACTAAGTGGCGGCAGGATTGCTGTCGACGCGCAGCGCGGGACATCGGTCCCCGGCGTCTGGGCAGGCGGCGATTGTGCGGCCGGCGGGCCGGATCTCACCGTGGTGGCGGTCGAGGACGGCAAGCGCGCAGCGCTGTCGATCGACCGGGCGCTGCGCGCGGCTTCGAAAACGCAGAGAAACATGGCTGAGAAACATGGCTGACTTGCGCTGCGACTTCGCCGGCATGCATGCGCCCAATCCGTTCTGGCTCGCTTCGGCGCCGCCGACGGACAAGGCCTACAACGTCAATCGCGCGTACGAAGCCGGGTGGGGCGGCGTGGTGTGGAAGACACTCGGGGAAGACCCGCCGATCGTGAACGTCAGCGGCCCGCGCTACGGCGCGCTGCTGGGCACCGCACGCAACCTGGTGGGGTTCAACAATATCGAACTCATCACCGATCGCATGCTGGCCGACAACCTGCGCGAGATCCGCCAGGTCAAACGCGATTGGCCGGACCGCGCGCTTGCCGTGTCGCTGATGGTGCCGTGCGACGAGCAGGCCTGGAAGCGCATCCTGCCGATGGTGGAAGACACCGGCGCCGACGGCATCGAGTTGAACTTCGGCTGTCCGCACGGCATGTCGGAGCGCGGCATGGGTTCGGCCGTCGGCCAGGTGCCGGAGTATGTCGAGATGGTGACCCGCTGGTGCAAGGAACACTCGCGCCTGCCGGTGATCGTCAAGCTCACGCCGAACGTGACCAACATCCTGCATCCTGCCCGCGCCGCGCGGCGCGGCGGCGCCGATGCGGTCTCGCTGATCAATACCATCAGCTCGATCATGGGCGTGGATCTCGATTTGATGGCGCCCAGTCCAAGTGTGGATGGCAAAGGCGCGCACGGCGGCTACTGTGGGCCGGCGGTCAAGCCGATTGCGCTGCGAATGGTGGGCGAAATCGCCCGCGATCGCGAATCCGCCGGGATGGCCATCTCGGGTATCGGCGGCATCTCGACCTGGCGCGACGCCGCCGAGTTCATGGCGCTCGGCGCACAGAACGTGCAGGTTTGCACTGCGGCGATGGTGTACGGTTTCAAGGTGGTGGAAACCATGATCGACGGCCTGAACAACTGGATGGATGGGAAGGGGTACCGTGCACTGTCCGACTTCGCCGGCAAAGCCGTGTCCAACTTCGTCGACTGGGAGCATCTGAACCTGAACTATACGGTCAAGGCGCACATCGACCAGAGTCTGTGCATCCAGTGCGGCCGCTGCTACATCGCCTGCGAGGACACCTCGCATCAGTCCATCCGCAAGGAGAAGGACGGCCGGCGCCACTTCGAAGTGATCGATGAAGAATGCGTGGGCTGCAACCTGTGCGTGAACGTCTGCCCCGTGGAACACTGCATCACGCTGAAGGAACTCGCGGTCGGGACCATCGACCCGCGCACCGGCAAGGCGGTCGGGCGTTTTGCAAGCTGGACCACGCATCCCAACAATCCGCAGGCCGAACCCCGCAACACGCCGGCCCGTAAATAAAACAAGCGCTGCGTTGATTAATCCAGGAAGGCACACGACATGGCTGCAATAGCGATTAAATCGGAACGGCTCTGGCAATCCCTGATGGATCTTGCCAGGATCGGCGCCACGGAAAAAGGCGGTGTGCGCCGCCTGGCACTGACCAAACTCGACGGCGAGGCGCGCGATCTGTTCATTCGCTGGTGCAAGGACGCCGGCTGCTCGGTCACCATCGATGGCATCGGCAACATTTTCGCGCGGCGCGCGGGCCGCAATGACGCGCTGCCGCCCATCATTACCGGCAGCCACATCGACACCCAGCCATCGGGCGGCAAATTCGACGGCAACTACGGCGTCATGTCCGGGCTCGAGGTCATCCGCACCTTGAACGATCACAAGATCCGCACGGAAGCGCCGATCGAAGTGGCGGTATGGACCAACGAGGAGGGTTCGCGCTTCACCCCGGTCATGATGGGGTCGGGCGTGTTCGTGGGCGCGTTTGCGCTCGAGACCACCTTGCAGCGCGCCGACCTCGATGGCGTGACGGTCGGCCAGGCGCTCAAGCAGATCGGCTATGCCGGTCCGGCAAAAATCGGCGGCCGGCCGGTCGGTGCCTATTTCGAGGCGCATATCGAGCAGGGCCCGATTCTCGAGGATACGCGCAAGGTAATCGGCGTCGTGGTCGGTGCGCTGGGTTTGCGCTGGTACGACGTTGTCGTCACCGGTCAGGACGCGCACGCCGGCCCCACCCCGATGCGGCTGAGGAAGGACGCGTTGCTCGTGGCCTCGAAAATCGTTGCCGAGATCAACGCGCTCGCCTACCGCTACCAGCCCGACGGGCGCGGCACGGTGGGCTTCATGCAGGTCAAGCCCAATTCGCGCAACGTCATTCCCGGAGAAGTGCGCTTCTCGGTGGACTTGCGCAACGCGCAAGACGAGGCGCTCGATCGCATGGAGAACGAAATGCGAGCGGCGTGCGAGCGTTTTGCGCAGGAGGGAAAAGTCAGTGCGACGGCCGATCGCGCGGCCAATTATCCGGCCTGCAATTTCGACAACGGCTGCGTGTCGGCGGTGCGCAACGCCGCGCAAACCCTCGGCCTGAGCCACATGGATATCGTCAGCGGCGCCGGCCACGATGCCATCTACATGGCGGGCGTGGCGCCGACCAGCATGATCTTCGTGCCCTGCGAAGGCGGGATCAGTCATAACGAGATCGAGAATGCCAAGGCGGAAGACCTGGCCGCAGGCTGCAACGTGCTGCTGAACGTGATGCTCGAAAAAGCGCGGGTCGCAAATTAAGCGCGTGCGCAAGACGGGCACGGCGACCGACGCATGAAACCGAAGATCGTCCTGTTGGCCACCGGCGGCACCATCGCCTCGCGCTACGACCCGAAGCTCGGCAGCAAGGTCGCCTCTCAGCGTGCCGATGCGCTGCTCGGCATGCTGCCGCAAGGGGCGGACCTTGCCGAGATCGAAGTGCACGACCTGGCCACCATCCCGAGTTACGAGATGGATCTGCCGTTCGCCTTCGAACTCGCTACTCGCATCCGCGATGCACTCGCGAGGCCGGAAGTGTCCGGCGTCGTCGTCACGCATGGCACCGACACGATGGAGGAGACCTGTTATCTGGCCGATCTGCTGCTCGATTCCGACAAGCCGGCGGTGTTTACGGGCGCGCAGCGTGCCCACGACGATCCGCAGTCCGATGGCCCGCTCAATCTGCTGAACGCCCTGCGGCTGGCGGCCTCGCCGCTGGCGCGCGGACACGGCGACGGCCTGGGCGCGATGATCTGCTTCAACGGCTGCTTTCACGCCGCGCGCGATGTCACCAAGGTCCACGCCAGCGCCGTGGAGACATTTCAGTCGTATGAGCACGGCGCGCTGGGCGAAGTCGACGGCGACACGGTCGTCATCCATCGCCGGCCTGTGCTGCGCCGCTCGTTCCGGATCGAGCGCCTCGAGCAGCGCGTGGAATTGTTCCGGCTGGTGCTCGGCATGGACCTGGGCGCTCTGGAGGCGGCCATCGAGCGCGGCGTTGCGGGTCTGGTCATCGAGGGTTTCGGTCGCGGCAACGGCCCGGCGCGACTCGCCGAGCTGGTGCGGCGGGCGACGCGCAAGAACGTTCCGGTGCTGATGACCTCGCGTTGTCCCGCCGGCCGCGTACAGGCGATTTACGGCGGCGGCGGCGGAGGCCGCGATTTCGTCGAGGCGGGTGCCATCTTCACCGGCGACCTGAAGGGTCCGAAAGCGCGGCTATTGCTGATGGTGCTGCTGTCGGGCGGCGCGAGCGGCCCGCAGATTGAACAAACGGTGGCCGCGCTCGCGCCCTGATAGCGCGCGCACCAACGCATAGCGAAAACAAACCTGTCCAAGGAGGAATGCAAGATGGCTGCGACCCTGATCAAGAACGGGCGGATCGTCACGGCGGTGGATGATTACAGCGCCGATATCCTGGTTGTCGATGGACGCATCCAGACCATCGGCAAGAACATCGCCGCGGGCGCGGACGTCAAGGTGCATGATGCCAACGGTCTGCTGGTGCTGCCCGGCGGCGTCGACGTGCATACGCACCTCGACTGGGAATTCGGTCCGACGCATACCGTCGACACGTTCGAAACCGGCACCAAGTCCGCCGCATTCGGCGGCACCACCACGCTGATCGACTTCTGCAACCAGACCGCGGGCAAGAGTCCGCTGCGCGGGCTGGAGGACTGGCACAAACGCAGGGCGAGCGCCTGCGTGGACGTCGGCGCGCACATGATCATGCTCGACGTCAACGACCAGAGCCTGGCCGACATGAAAACGCTGATCCGCAATGAAGGCGTGACCAGCTTCAAGCTGTTCATGGCCTACCCCGGCGTGCTGATGGTCGACGATGGCGCGCTGTTCAAGGCCATGCGCGTGGCCGGTGGCAACGGCGCCATGACCTGCATTCACGCCGAGAACGGCCCGGTCATCCAGGTGCTGGTGCAGGAAGCGGTGGCGCAGGGACTGCGCGCACCCAAGTACCACGCCACCACGCGCCCGTCGATCCTCGAAGGCGAAGCCACGCATCGGGCGATCTGCCTGGCGGAGTTGGCCGGCACGCCGCTCTACATCGTGCACCTGTCCGCGGGGGAAGCGCTGTCCGCGGTGACCGAAGCGCGCGACCGCGGCATTCCGGTCCACGCCGAGACCTGCCCGCACTACCTGTTCCTGACCGCGCAGGATTACGAGAAGCCCGGGTTCGACGGCGCCAAGTACGTGATGACGCCGCCGCTGCGCGACCACACGCACCAGCAGCATCTGTGGCGCGGATTGAAAACCGACGACCTGCAGGTGGTCTCGACCGACCATTGCCCGTTCTGCTTCAACGAGCAGCCGTTCGGCATGAAGTTCTCAAAGCAGCAGGGCGTGGACAGTTTCAGCAAAATCCCCAATGGCGCGCCAGGGGTCGAGACGCGCCTGCCGCTGATTTTCGATGGCGCGGTCAAGAAGCAGGGCATGTCGATCAACCGCTTCGTCGAAATCACCTCGACGGCGCCGGCCAAGCTGTTCGGCCTGTTCCCGCGCAAGGGCACCATCGCCGTCGGAACGGACGGGGATATCGTGCTGTTCGATCCGGACGAGCAGTGGACCATCCGCGCGGCGGAACAGCACAGCCGCGTGGACTACACCTTGTTCGAGGGGCGGCCGGTCACCGGGCGCGTGAAAAAAGTTTTCCTGCGCGGGCAGTGCATCGTCGATGGCAGCGGCTGGCTCGGCCGTGCCGGCATGGGCGAATATCTAAATCGCGGCGAGTCCGGGAAAATATGAAAGGCAAACAAAGCATCAGGATCACCGCCGGGCCGTTCGTGTTCATCGCGCGCATGGAAACCGAAAAAGCGCCGGCGACCTGCACCATGTTCGCCGGACTGTTGCCGTTCAGGAACAAAGTCATCCACTCGCGCTGGAGCGGCGAAGCCGTCTGGATTCCGCTGGGCGAGATGGCGACCGGGCTCGATTTCGAAAACCATACCAGTCACGGCTCGCGCGGCGACTTGCTGTTCTATCCCGGCGGTTTCAGCGAAACCGAGATCCTGTTCGTCTATGGCAGCTCGTGCTTCGCCAGCAAGATGGGGCAACTCGCAGGCAATCACTTTCTGACCCTGGAGCAGGGGCACGAGCACCTGGAAGCGTTCGGCAAACTCGTCCTCTGGCACGGCGCGCAGGATATCCTGTTCGAGCGCGTGCCTGAGTGACATCAGCGTGTCGAATGATTGTTGGTCGTCCGGGACATGGCCGGCCGGCGAAGTGCACGCATGAGAGTCGGGATCTTCAACTGACCGCAGGAACCACATCGGCAATCGGATAACCCCGTCTTGGCACCTGAAAGCGAAGCAGGCACGGATGCGCAGTCTCCGCGGGTGCGCGACTCGTGGGCAGTGATCTGCGTGCTCGGCCTCACGCAGATCATCGGTTACGGCTCCGTGTTCTACAGTTTTTCGCTGTTGATGGAGCCGCTACAGGATGCGCTGGGGGCTTCGAAAAGCGCCACCGTCGGGGCGTTCTCGTTCGCGCTCGTCATCGCCGGACTCTGCGCGACGTATGTGGGCAGCACGATCGACCGCATCGGCGGGCGCGGGGTCATGACCCTGGGTTCGGTTGCCGCGGGAGTTTTGCTGATCGCGCTGTCGCACGTCGAGTCGCTGGTGGGCCTCTATGTCGTTTACGCCTTGCTCGGCGCCGCCATGGCGGCGATCCTGTACGAGCCGGCGTTTGCGGTATTGACCGGCATTTTCGGTGCAAACGCGCGACGGGCCATCACTGGGCTGACATTGTTCGGCGGACTGTCGAGCACGGTGTTCTG
>CBDDRM010000151.1:0-9126 GCA_965233135.1 uncultured bacterium
TACCTACAACGATCCTGTCATTTTTATGGAATACGCGATCGACGTCGCCGACGCCTGTCGCGCGGCCGGCATCAAATCGGTCGCCGTCACCGCCGGCTACATCACCCCGGCGCCGCGCGCGGAGTTGTACGCGCACATGGATGCGGCGAACGTGGACCTAAAGGCGTTCACCGAGGATTTCTACTGGAAGGTCACGGGTTCGCACTTGCAACCGGTACTGGAGACGCTGGAGTATTTAAAGCACGAGACGAAGGTGTGGTTCGAGATCACCACCCTCCTCATTCCCGGCCTCAACGACTCGGACAACGAGATCGATGCGATGACACAGTGGGGCATGGAGCATTTGGGACCGGACGTGCCCTGGCACTTCACCGCGTTCCACCCCGACTGGAAAATGCGCGACCGCCCACCAACACCACCCGCGACGCTCACGCGCGCGCGCAGCATCGCGATGAAAAACGGCCTACGCTACGTCTATACCGGCAACGTCCACGACGAGGCCGGCGGCAGCACCTACTGCCACCAGTGCGGCACGAAACTGATCGGCCGCGATTGGTACGTCATCACCGCGTGGAATCTCGACAGCAACGGCCGCTGCCGCAAGTGCCAGACGCTTTGCCCCGGCTTCTTCGAAACCAAGCCCGGCACCTGGGGCGCACAACGGTTACCCGTTCGGCTGGCACAAGTAGCGCGCTGATCAGTGCACCGAATCTCGATTCTTTACGCAGGCGCGGCTTCACCCACGGCAACCACGGCCGCGTGCTTCTGAATGATGTCGTATATCTACACCGGTTCGAACGCGACATCCCAACACCATTCGCCAAACCCACCCTTCGCATTCACGCCCTTCACCCATGTATCGAGCGCGGCACGCTTGGCACGGTTTTGTTCGTTGTCCTCGCCTTTAATCTCCAGCACCAACGTCTTGCCGTTGGCGAGCTTAATGAGAAAGTCGGGCAGGAAACGCCGCCGCGCGCCGTTCCAGAGGTAGTAAATCTGAAAACCGAGGTGATCGTTTTTTACATAAGTCACTACATCGCTGCTCTTTGGCGAGTCGAGCACATTCGCCGCGTACTGCTCCCACGAACTGTCAGCCAACATATGACTGATCTGCGATTTCCGCGTCGGCAGGCACGGCTTGGTGGTGTACCACGTGCGCATGCTTCGGGTTGATCCGATGGGCGATTCTTCGTCAAACACAGGCTCGATCCGCTCCAGATTCTGCTCCTGGGCGAAACGCAGCAGGTGCTGCACGATCAGATCGATGTTGAGCGAAACCAGAATCCGCTTGCGCAGCGGCTCCTGGTGATACTGCGAAGGAATCGCCAGTTTGTCGGATTCGAAAAACTCCTCCACCAACCGAATCAACTGGAACAAAAGATACTCCCGACTGCCCGTGAACCGGCCCTGCATCGACGCAAACGCTTTCTGGGCGGCCTTGAAGGTCAGTCGCTGCAAGCGGAATTCTTCGGGCAGCTTTTCCAAATCGATGACATGCACCTGGCTCAGGTTGGTCGCGCCACCGAGCGCGGGCGCGATCTCCGCGCTGATCGGAGTCTGGGCGGGGTCAAGCGTAAGCGGCTCCACCTTCGTCCAGTCCACTATTAACACCGGTCGCACCACGGTATCGACGCGCAGCACGTTCGGCCAGCGGATTTCCAGGTCATCGCGTTCGGACAACGCCTCGATCTGGATGCTAGCCTTGGGCGGCGGCGGCGCTTCGCCGCCTTCTCCCACGTCTTGAAAGATGGAAAGCGGGACGCCAAACACATTTACGTACTCCGGCAGAAACAGGCCGTTTTCGTCGGTCTCATAGGAGACGCGCCGCAAACCGCGCCCGATCACCTGTTCGCACAACAGCTGACTCGTGAACGCGCGCAGCCCCATGATGTGCGTAACGTTCTTAGCATCCCATCCTTCGGAGAGCATAGCGACGGAAATGACGTTTTGCAGGTCTTGTCCCGCGGTCCCACGCTTGCC
The DNA here is from genome assembly GCA_965233135.1 of uncultured bacterium. Classification (GTDB taxonomy): domain Bacteria; phylum Pseudomonadota; class Gammaproteobacteria; order Burkholderiales; family JACQAP01; genus JACQAP01. The sequence goes on from CBDDRM010000151.1 coordinate 1,981, forward strand.
GACGTTGTCGACGATTTCGCGCAGCAGCTCTTCTTTCTTCATGTCGCGCAGCCGATCTTTGCGCGTATCGGGTATCGGCGCCGCCTCGACAATCGCTTTCAGCTTCGCCTCGTAATCCTTGTCGCTCGCCGCCGTCTCGCCGATCTCGGCTTTTTCAAGAACCTTCGAGTCCACGCGCAGGGTACGCGCCGGCGCATGCAGCTCCGGCCAATGGGCGTCGCCCTGATTGAAGTAGTGCTCGATGCGCGCGGCGGTCTCCGTGCGGTTGCACACAGTCAGCATGACGGGCGGCGATGCGTGCCCCGCTTCGCGCCACTGTTTCAGCGTCTCGCGCCAATCCGCGCCCAGCAGGGTATAAGCGTCTTGCGCGAGCTTGGGTAGCGCCTCATGCGGCTCGGCGCCTCGGCGGTTTAGATCGTCGGCAACGGCCTGGTCTCGGTAAATATGATAGAGCTTCGATCGGTACGTTTTAGTATCAGGCAGAGCATCGTCGCGGATCACCACGCGCGGAGTTTTAACCAGGCCGGCTTCGATGGCATCATTGAGACCGAAGTCGGACACGATCCAATCGAACAAACCCTCTTCGGTGCTGGCCTTTCCGGTCGGCGCGAATGGGGTAGCGGAAAGGTCGAAGCAGTGCTGGATGCGCCGCGTCCGGTGAATCCGGTCCAGCCCTTCGATCCAGCGCGTCGCTTCTTCGAGATCGAGGCCCAACTCTTCGGCTTCCTTCTTGCTGATTTTGACTTCGGCCGGCTTGCGATAGGCGTGGTGCGCCTCATCGTTGATCACGAGCAAGTCGCGCCGGCTCGCCAACTTGCCCAACACGCGGCGCGTGAACGCCTCATCGCTCTCGGCGCCTTTCTTTACGACCGAACGGTCCGCTTCTTTGAGCGGCATCAACGTGTGCCAGTTCTCGACCCGCAGATCGACCTGATTGAGTTTCTGGCGCAATGCGTCGGAGGGGCACAGGCCGAACACGTCGTAATAATTATCCGGCTCCCCCGGATACAACACCCGCAGCCGGTCCTTTACCGTCAATCCCGGCGCGACGATAAAAATCGCCTGGGAGAAATCCTTGCTGCGCTTGAGATAGGTCAGCGCGTTCAGTACCTGCCAGGTAACGATCATCGCCATCAGCGTGGTCTTGCCCGAGCCGGTGGCCATCTTGTTGCATAGCCGCTCCCACGGCCCGCCGTCGCCGGAGATGAAGACGCCCTGTTTGTATTGCGCGGCCGCTTCCACCCACCAAATCAGCGTCTCGATGGCTTCGAGCTGGCAAAAATAAAACGGGAGCTGCCGCGCCGTGCGGTCGTGCCAGTATTCCAATAGGCTGCGAGTAACGCTCGTGATGCCGGGATACTCTGCCGCCCGCCAGTCATCGACGCGCTTGCGGATTTCATTGACGAGTATCAGCGACTCGGTGCGCCGCGTGTTGTGGCGCACGTCGAAAATTTCGTACCCGGCCGCTCGCCGCTCCGCGACGATGGTCAGCGAGCCGCCGCCCGCTTGCTGCCAATGTTGTTCGGGCCGTTCGTACGGCGAATTTATGATTAGGGATTTTGGTGCAGGCATTTCGTTGCCATTCTTTCTGTCGGCCTGTACGTTAGTTAGAATACCACTGGCATCTGATCCCACGTTTGGCCGGCGAAAACGCGCCCATTCGCTTTCTTGGGCCGCCGCTTGCCGTCCGCGCCCCAGCCGCCCCATTGTTTGAAGAAGAACGCGACCCCGACTTGCTCGCACTGCTGCTTGATTGCTGTAACCCACTCCGGCTGCATCGGCCTTGCCTTCGGGCCGGACTCGCCGCCCACGATGACCCAATGGATTCCGGTAAGGTCGATCTCGCCCAAGTCTTCAAGCAACGGCTCGACCGAAAGAAATCGGATGCTGGCTTCAACTTCTCGCAGTTCGTCGATACGAGGCAATCCATACTTCCGATTCTCGACCGAAACCCCTAACCATACGTTCGCCGGAAGAAAGCGCTCGCCTGGAACAAAATACTTCCGCATCCGCGCTGCGCGCTTGGTCAGTATCTGATATGTGTGATGCGGCGTGCGTTTGATGACATCGAACACCCGATCCAAGAACTCGAATGGGATGTCGTTGTGGAACAGATCGCTCATGGAGTTGACGAAGTACGTCGTCGGCTTTCGTCTTTTCAACGGCTCCGCCAAACGCTCCGGAAGTATGCTCAGCTTGAAGCCGTTTTCATAACCGTTCGCGCCCATGGCCTGTAACCGGCGCGCCATGGTTTCGGCATAGCAGTGTTTGCAACCCGGAGAAATCTTCGTGCAGCCCGTGGTTGGGTTCCAGGTTTGTTCGGTCCATTCAATGCGAGACACTGTACTCATACGCACCTCCTGAGCCTTTCGCCCTTCTCAAAATTAATTGGATGCACAGGTCGCTTCCTGTCCGTATCAAGGTTCTCCACTTTATTTTCGGCGAGCAACTCCCTGAACGCAGCCTCGAAATCGCCGGTAAGCCACCCGGTATCCTCGAGCATATCTGCCAACCGTGCATCGTCGTACGTGACCGGCGTGCTGGACAATCTGTGAAGCCAATAGCTCTTTACGGCTTCCAAATCGACCCTCGCGCCATCATCCTGAGCGGCCTCTTCTTCCGGCGAGAATAGACCGATTTGACGAGTGGCATTCTGCCGCTTCTGAATCCGCACCACACGTTGCAGAAAATCGACTTTTTCAGACGTTTCGGCAAACTTCACAATGCCCTTGTGATGCCGGGTTACATATACCAGATGGTAGAGTGTTCTCGCTTGTTCCTCGTGAAGCACTTCTGCGTGATATGACCGCGGCTGAAAACCACCTTCTGAACCCATGGCTGTTTTCAATTCCTCGCGATATTTCCGCACAACCCACTCCTCTCGTCCTTTGGAAGGCAGGGAGGCGATCATCTCGTAATCCTGTTCAGTCAATGTGCCCAGCATTTCGGATACTTGCTTTCGAAGCTCTGCCTTACCAATGAAGCGATTCAAAAAGTCGTACATGAACGTGATTAAGAATTCCGATTTCGGCCGCTGTAGCAGTTTTCTCAATTTTGGGATACCTACATCGGTCCATCCTTTTGGGTCCACAAAGAAAAAGACAAACCCCCGTTCGCCACAAAGTCGCAAAATCTCGGCTTGCAGATTCGAATAGTCCCCGTGCAATGCGTGACACACAATTCCGCCCGGACAGTTCTTCGCCAAGTAGTCTGCCAGACGTTTGTGTGTCTTCTTAACTGCTTCGACATAAATGGCCTTGAAGCTAACACCAGTGGTCTCATGAACTTTTTCGAGCGTGTCACGAACACGCGCTAGAATTTCAAGCGAAATCGAAATCGAGGTTCCTGAGAGTGACTTGCTCTCATCGCCCCATGGCCCCGCAAAACAATCCACATAAACCAGTTCTTTCGTGCCGGAAAGCCCTTTGATCAGGAGCAGCTTCTCTAAGTAACCTTCCAGCAGCTTGTGCTTCACCCACGAGTGTTCTCGTCCTTTGTACGCCTCATCGATTTCCATATCTCCCCTTTCTTGTTTGGCTCAGTCCAATGCAATAATTTTTAGCGACTCAATCCCCCGATCATCCACGATCTTCACCGCGACCTTTTTGTTCTCGCCGGCCTCGAACGGCAGCGATTTGGTGCCGTGGAATTTTTCGAGCAGCGATTCGTTCAGTTCGGCGCGGATGTCCTTCTTGAGTTTCTCCCAGCCCTCGCCTTTGCCGGCCATGGGGAAGAACACTTGGCGCGGGAACAGCGAGCGTTCGTCGTAGTCGGTGTCGAGCAGCCACACGGCGATCTTGCCCTTGCCGCCGGAGACCAGCTCGCCCTTGGCGGTGTCGAAGTAGTCGAAGCCGTGCACCTCGACCACGTATTTGCCGTCCTTCTGCTTGTGCACTTCCACGTCCGGCTGGCCCATGAGCCAGAAGCTTTGATTGCTGGCGCGCGCCTTTTTGAGATCGTCGGTCAGAAGGTCGGAATTCATCTTGGCCTTGAGCAGCGTCACGCCCGGCCATTGGGTTTCGTCGATGTCTTTGGCCGCCTCGGGATCGAACTCGAATGAGGCGAAGATGATGAACTTCGGCGCGGGCCGCAGCTTCTCGGCTTCGTTCAGCGCCAGCGCGACTTGTCGTTGTTCCAACGCCGCGTGCTCGGGGCCGAAGCTCACGACCACTCTCTCGCCCCTCTCCCCCTGGGAGCCGGCCTGGGATGAGGGCTCGGCGAGCGTGCCGCTCACATGCAAATAACGCGTGCCCGGCAAGGTTTCGAGCTCGGCGAATTTGAGCACCTGCCCGCCCTTGCCGCGAATGCCGGTCTTCAATAACTCGTCGCGCCACGAGTGCTGGCGGGCGGACTCGCCGGAACGGGCAATCGCCACGTCCGCTTCTTGCGCCGGTTTGGTCTCGTCGAGCGAGAGCACGGTCGGGAACGGCACCGCTTCCACCGTAAACGGACCGCTGATGCGCAGCTTGTTCTTCGAGACCGCCGGCTGATCGTAGAGCGTTTCCTGATCCGCATGGGCGGCGATGGACTCGTCCATTTTCTTCTGCATCGCCTGACGCGCGGCGTGGAAGGCATCGAAGGGTTTGCGCGCGGCTTGCGACCAATCGTCGGGGAAATCGAATGGCACTTCCCATTCCCGCAACATCGCGCCCTCATCCCCGTCCCTTCTCCCGGAGGGAGAAGGGTGTTGTTTCCCTCTCCCTCCGGGAGAGGGACCGAGGGTGAGGGCCAACGCCTTGTTCAAGTCTCCCAGCGCCACCTCGATGGCCGGATGCATGCGCGCGTGGATTTCGTCGATCTCCGGATTGTTGGCGATGGACTTGAGCGTGACATGCGGCACGGTCTTGTAGATGAACCCGCTCTTCAGGCCTTCCTGCGGATACTTGAGTTCGTAGTAGTCGTAGCTCGCGGTCATGAGCCGCTGCTTGGCGAGCGTCACCGACACGCGCGAGGTGTCGCAGGTGATCCAGCGCCGGCCCCACTTCTCGGCGACGAAGGCGGTGGTGCCGGAACCGCAGGTCGGGTCCAGCACCAGGTCGCCGGGGTCGGTGGTCATGAGGAGGCAGCGTTCGATAACTTTTTCTGTTGTCTGGACGACATAAGTGCGTTCAGAAAAGCTACTCGCGGTATCTGTCCAAGTGGTTGTAAGGGGGAAGCACGGAAAATCGTCCAAGTAGCGCTTGTAGTAAAGTTTGCCATTTCGCGAAACAGCTCGACCAACTTTCGCGATCCGTATAATTCCTACCTCGGAAGTTTTCCAATAGTTCTTACCGGGCAAATAGGTTTCACCATAGAGTGAAACGGGAAACGAACCTGGCGGGCGTTGCGATGTGAAATCCCCCAAACTGAATACCCGAGCCCCAACTGGCAACGAATTCTCGTCTTCGCGCTGTCTCTTATTCAGCGGTGAAGTTTTGCCCGACATATCTTCGAAATACCCGTAATTCGAACTTCCATCTCCGCCAAGTGCCTTCGCATGGAGCGGCTGATGGTACTTGACCTTTAGGCGCTCCCTCGCGTACCAAACTATGTAGTCTGCATTGGATGAAAGCAGATCACTCGTTTGAGCCGTTGCCTTCACAAACGTAATCACCGCAATAAAATTCTCCGACCCAAACACCTCGTCCATCACCTCCCGCACATGGTGCAGATTCTCATCCGAAATCTGCACAAACACGCTTCCCGACTCGTGCAGCAATTCCTTCGCCAGCAACAGCCGGTCGCGCAGGTAGGTGAGGTAGGAGTGGATGCCCAGCTCCCAGGTGTCGCGGAAGGCCTTGATCATCTCCGGTTCCTGGGTCAGGTCTTCGTCCTTGCGGTCCTTCACGTCGCGCTTGTTGACGAAGGGCTGGAAGTTGGAGCCGTACTTGATGCCGTAGGGCGGGTCGATGTAGATCATCTGCACCTGCCCGGCCAGGCTCTCCTTCTGCAACAGCGAGTTCATCACCAGCAGCGAATCGCCGGCAATCAGGCGGTTGGCCCAGCCGCGCTCGTGTTTGTAGAAGTCGATGGCGTCGCGCAGCGGCAGGTTTTCGAACGGGGCGGCGAAGAGGTCGGGTTGGTGGGCATACTGCGACGCCGCTGCCCTCACCCCTGCCCCTCTCCCGGAGGGAGAGGGGTTTTTCATGTTTTTGCGGATGGCGGAAAGAATGCTGGCTGGGTCGATGCGTTCGTGGACGTGCAAGCTGACGGTATCGATCTCGAAGCTAGTGCGCTCGGCCTTGCCGGTCCAGTTAAGGTAGGGCTGTTGCAGGCGCTTCAACTCTTCGAGCGCGGCGCGCATGGCGGCGTCATCGCCGCTCGCGAGCGCCGCGTCGATCAGCTTTTCGATCGCGCCGCGGCCGACGTCGAATTGCAGCGCGGGGTCAAGATGCGGGTCGTAGGCCCATGGGGTCTTGGGCTGCTGCGGGTCGTTTTCCGGCTTCACCATCCCGACTTCGGGATTGTTCTTGCGCTTGTCGGGATGGCGGTACGAAAGAATCGCCGCATCGTCGCGCTTGCCGGCCGGACGCGCGCCGGACTTCGGCGGCGTGCGGCCACTTTTTTTGCCGCTGGTGGTTGAGTCGGCTACTTGTGGTTCGAGGGAGAAATCGGAAGTGGGACGGGTGGTCTCGGCTTGAGCGCTACGACCGCCGGTGTTTTTCTTTGCTCTCCTCTTTGGCATCCGCCGCTCCCCGCCTGGTTACCGTACCGGCCCACCTTTATAGTGGGTTTGCGCCTGGAACCGTAATGCCTAACGTTCGGGAAATCAATGATAAGCGCCGGGGGAACGACTTTCGGGGGTGCGCGGCCTCGCCTAGTAATATGATCGACGCCATGACCGCCTCCAACACCGACATCGCCAAGGTCCTGCACGAAATTTCCGATCTCCTCGAGATCAAAGACGACAATCCGTTTCGCATTCGCGCCTATCGCAACGTGGCGCAGCTGATCGGGGGCTGGGGTGAGGCGGTCGCGGACATGCTCGCGAAGAACGAGAGCCTGACGACACTGCCCGGGGTTGGGAAAGATTTGGCGCTAAAGATCCGCACGATCGCCGAGACCGGGACCTGCGATGTGCTCGAACAACTCCACCGCGAATTGCCGCCCACGCTCACGTTGCTGCTGAAGATTCCGGGGCTCGGGCCGAAGCGCGTGCAAACGCTG
>CBDDRM010000152.1:0-15015 GCA_965233135.1 uncultured bacterium
TCGCTTTTTGCAGTTCGAAGGTATTCAACAGGTTCTCGCCAATCTGGATCGGGGTTTCCACGTGCGCCGCGATCCTTGCGTACCCCGCATAGTTGTCGTGGCGGACCGGTTCTTCGATCCAGTACAGGCCTTCGTCGTCCAATGCGCGGCCGCGCAGGATGGCTTCGTTCTCGGTCAGGCTCTGGTTGAAATCCGACATCAGCAGCGTGTCTTCGCCGAGGCGTTTCTTGATATTGCGCACGGCGGCCAGGTCTTCCTTGAAATTGGGGCGGCCGATGCGCACTTTTACGGCGCTGAAGCCGCCTTCGGCAGCCAACTCGGAGGCTTCGTCGGCCAGTAGCGCCGGATCCTTGATCCATAGTCCGCAACTGTTATAGGCGCGAATCGGCCGGACTTCGCCGCCCAGCGCACGCACCAGCGGCACATCGAGGCTTTTGGCATGCGCATCCCAGACCGCCATGTCTATCCCGGCGATGACCTGGCCGGCGACGCCGTGCGCATCCTGCAAGGTCAGCCGCTTGCGCAACTTGGCTTCGATTGCCAGGGGAACCAGAGCATCGCCCTGGATCATCTCCGCGAGCGCCTCGACCATGGCAACCGTCGGCTTGAGCATGCTGCGCATGAAGGCGAATACATAGCTGCTACCAGTGATGCCGGCGCTGGTTTCAATGTCGATCAGCACCAGCGCGGCATTCGGTATGGCGCCGGAGGCGGAGAGCGGCGGGCGTTTCAGCGGCACTTGCACCGCGCGTCCGCGGATGTTTTTTATGGTCAGCTTCAATTTTCAACTCCTCCAGAAATTCTGAGCGCGACAGTAGTCGTCGCAGTGCGAGATATGTTCGCCACCCATTGTTGCTTTGATTACTGCATGTCTGCGCCGCATTTTTACTTTCTCTGCGTTCTCTGCGTCTCGCGCTGTGTGTTGCCCTAGATCTGCGCTTCGGCAGGTTTTCCGTTGGCGTAAAGCTTGAGCGCGGCGTAGACGAACTGGTTGGCCGGGGTGGCGATGCCGAGTTCCTTGCCCAGCTTGACGACCATGCCGGAAAGCCAGGGCAGCTCCAGGCGGTTGCCGCGGCGCAGGTCGCCGCACATCGAGGCCACCATGGTGGCGGGATAAGTTTCGACCTTGGTCATCTGGTCGGCAACGATATTGGCGTCAAGCTTCGCGCCTTTGGCGCGCCCGACGGCGACGACTTCTTCCATGACCTGCTGCATCAGCGCGCGGGTGTCGGGGTCGGAGCGGATCGGGCCGATCGGCATGCGCGTGAGCGAGGTCATGGCCGAGAGCGTGACCAGACGCACGAATTTTTCCCAGATCGCGCCGTGGATGTCATCGACCAGGTGGGCGCTGATGTTGGCCTTTTTGCATGCGTCATAGAAGGCTTGCGAGCGCGCGGAGGGCTTGCCGTCGAGTTCGCCGAAGAACAGGTTGGCCATGGTGCCGTTGTGGCGGATCACGCCCGGCTCTTCGATCAATGCTGCGATATTCGATACGCCGCCCATGACATGTTGTTTTCCCAGAACGGGCACCAGGGTGTTCACCGCGATGACGCCGTTCTGAAAAGACACCGCGACCGTGTCGGGCCCGATGAGCGGCTTCGCCGCGGCTGCAGCCTCCTCGGTTGCCCACAGCTTGACGGCGATCATGACGACATCCACCGGCCCGATGGTTCTGGTGTCGCTGGTGGTTTTAATTCTGGGTAGATGCAAATCGCCATGCGCGCTCAATACCTTGATGCCGTTTTTCTGCAAGGCTTCGAGATGGGCACCGCGTGCGACGAACGTCACATCCTCGCCGCTCGCGGCCAGACGCGCGCCGAAATAGCCGCCGACGCCGCCACTGCCGATGATCGCGATTTTCATTACTGCCCGGTCCCGGTTCGTAAAAGGACCGACATGTTAGTCGCTCACGCCGGATATTTGAACCGGCGCGTTGCTGCCACGGGGTTTCACGGCATAAAATTCACCCCCGACAGCAGAGCCGTTGCCGTCCGCCACCCCTCGCCCCAAGAGGAATTGCATGAATCGACCCGAAGTACTGCCTGCCACTGCCAAGTTTCATATTGCCTCGCGCATGGAGGCCATCGAGCCGTTCCATGTCGTGGTACTGATCAATCGCGCCAAGGAACTCGAAGCACAGGGGCGCTCGATTGCCAACATGGTGGTCGGAGAACCCGATGCGCCCACGCCGCCGCTGATTGCCGCCGCGGGTATCCGCGCGATCGAAGCGGGCCGCATCAGCTATACCTCCTCGCTGGGCATTGCGCCGTTGCGCGAGGCGATCGCCGGGTGGTATCACACGCGCTACGGTGTCGAAGTGCCCCGCTCGCGCGTGATCGTGACCACCGGCTCGTCCGGCGCGTTGCTGCTGACCATGGGGGTGCTGCTGTCGCCCGGCGATCAGGTGTTGATGGCCGATCCGGGCTATCCGTGCAACCGCCATTTCGTGCGCACCATGGAAGGCGAAGCCGTCGGCATCCCCGTGGGTGCCGGGACGGCGTATCAGCTCACTGCGGAAATGGTGCAAAAGTACTGGACCGCGAAAACCGCGGCGGTACTGATCGCCTCTCCCGCGAATCCGACCGGAACGCTGATCGATCACGACGAACTCGAACGCATCCACGCCGTGGTTCGGTCCAAAGGCGGCGTGCTGATCGTGGATGAGATCTATCACGGCCTCACGTACGGCCAGCGCGATTACAGCGCGCTGGAATTCGCCGACGACGTTTTCATCATCAACAGTTTCTCCAAGTATTTCGGCATGACCGGCTGGCGCCTGGGCTGGATGGTTGCCCCCGAACAATACGTGGCCCCGATCGACAAGCTCGCCCAGAACCTGTTCATTTCTCCCTCCGATCTCGCGCAGCAGGCGGCCCTCGCTGCCTTTCATCCGGATACCGTCGCGCTGCTCGAAACCCGGCGTGATGCGTTTCGCGCGCAGCGCGATTTCCTGCTGCCTGAATTGCGCAAATTGGGTTTCGATATCCCGGTCACGCCCCAAGGCGCGTTCTACATCTATGCAAACTGTGCGCGGCTCACCGCCGACAGTTACAGCTTCTGCTGGGATGTGCTGGAGAAAGCCGGTGTCGCCATCGCACCCGGCCTCGATTTCGGCGATCACCTGGCCAAACAGCACGTGCGCTTCTCGTATCCGAAGTCGATTCCGGTGCTGCAGGAGGGTGTCGAGCGGCTGCGGAAGTACCTGAAAGCCATGACGACGTGATAAGGGCCGTGACGATCGTGACGGTCGTGACGGTCGTGACGGTCGCGACGGTCGTGACGGTCGCGACGGTCGCGACGGCGTGAAAAGGGACGAACGTGACGGTCGTGACGGCGTATAAGGGCCGTGACGGCGTGACGATCGTGACGACGTGACGAGGTGACGGAGTGAGAGGCGCAGGACACTTGCAGTTCACATTTGGGAGTATTTTGGTTTGATCGACTGGACAAAGACTTGATTGTGCGGCGGTCACGCGGTCACGTCGTCACGATCGTCACGCCGTCACGTCGTCACGATCGTCACGGCCTTTGCGGTCGTCACGCCGTCACGTCGTCACGATCGTCACGGCTTTCACGATCGTCACGGCTTTTGCGGTCGTCACGCCGTCACGTGGTCACGGCCTTTACGGTCGTCACGCCGTCACGTCGTCACGATCGTCACGGCTGTCCCGGCCTCTCATGATGTTCATGCCCGGCATGCAGCAACAAACCATCCGTGCCAACGGACTGCGCATCAACGCGTGGGTTGGGGGTAAAGGCGATCCCCTGGTGATGCTGCACGGCTATCCGCAAACGGCACAGATGTGGCGCAAGGTCGCCCCGCAGTTGCTGGACCGCTTCACGGTCGTGTGTCCGGACTTGCGAGGCTATGGCGATTCGGACAAGCCGCGCGATGGCTACGACAAGCGCAGCATGGCAAAGGACGTCTTGGAAACGATGCGGGCGCTCGGCTTTGAGCGCTTTGCGTTGGTTGGCCACGATCGCGGAGCGCGCGTCGCGCACCGGCTGGCGATGGATTACCCCGATGCGGTAAAGAACCTGACGGTTCTGGATATCGTGCCGACGCATACGGTCTTTCGCGACACCGGCAAGGAGTTGGCCGCGGCGTACTGGCACTGGTTTTTCTTTCAGGTGCCGGATCTTCCCGAGATCATGCTGGCGAACAGCGCCGAGCCTTTCCTTCGTAGCATGTTCCGGGCATTGTGCTATCACCGCAACGCCATCGAAGAGCCCATGTTTCAAGAGTATCTGCGCGCATTCCTGCTACCCGGCACCATCCGGAGCGGCCTGGAAGACTACCGGGCGGCGGCCACGGTGGATATTGCCGACGACGAGCGCGATCTGGGCCGAAAACTTTCCTGTCCGGTGCTGGCGATATGGGGCGAGCATGGCAAGATGCATACGCTGTTCGACGTGCTGGCGACCTGGCGCGACAAGGCGACCGATGTGCGGGGCAAGGCACTGCCGTGCGGGCACTTCATTCCCGAGGAGGCGCCCGAGGAATTGTTGCGCGAGATGCTCGCCTTCCTGGATCATAAAGTCTGAACTGCAATGTCTGCTGCAAGTCTATGTATCAAGCCGGCCGGTGTCGCGCGCCGGCGCGCAGTCTCCACTGAGGGCCTCACCATGAAATTTCGATCTCTCGTCTTTGTCGCATGCCTCACGATGGGCGGGCCGGCACTGGCCATGGAGCAGGAAGAAACCTTTACCGACCTGACGCCGGGCCAGGGCATGCTCGATCCGGGCCGGCTCTCGGAATTGCTCCGGCGCAACGACGTGCGCGCCATGAACAACATCGCGCTGCTGTGGGCCAAGGGCTACGACGGCAAGCAAAGCTACGAAGAAGCGCTGAAATGGTGGAAAGAGGCGGCGCGGCGCGGCTACACGGTGGCGATGAATAACATCGGCCTGGCCTACGCGAACGGGCACGGGGTAACGCAGGATTACACGCAGGCGCTCGAATGGTGGCACCAGGCGGCGTTCCTGGGCAATGCCTGGGCGATGAACAGCGTCGGGGATCTTTACGAGCATGGCCTCGGTACGCCGCAGAATCTGCAGATGGCGATGACCTGGTACAAGAGTGCCGCGGAGCAGGACGAGCCGATGGCCATGTACAACATCGGCATGTTGTATGAGGCGGGCGGGGGCGTGGAGCGCGACGACGCCGAAGCGCTCTCGTGGTTCCGTCAATCGGCGAAGCTCGGTTACGCGTCGGCCATGCACCGCATCGGCAAGATGTACCTCGAAGGCCGGGCAGTGTCCGCGGATCCTGCCGAAGCGCTGGCGTGGTACAGCGTGGCGGACAAGCGCTACACCCCGGAGGACGCCGGCGAAGCCAGGGTCAATCGCAATGCCATCGAAGAGTTGAGCCGCAAACTCGATCCGGATCAACTCGCGACGGCCAAAGAACGGGCGGCAGTGCTCGAGCCCCTGAATCAGCCGCCCAAGCGCGAGCCGCCGAAACCGTCACAGCCTGGCGAGAAAGCCACTTGAGCGCACTGGCGAAGGCCATCGGTTTTGGAATCGCTTGGGCGATGGCAGCAACGGCTTCGGGCGCGGAGCAAATCGTCGCCCGATCCAGCGGCGATTCTGGGGCGGGCATGTACAGCAGTTACACCAACGAAGGAAACGTTGGCAGTGCAGCCAAGTATCTCGGCAATGCGGGCATCGACGTACTGAGCGCCGCAGAGTTGATGCCGGCGCTGGCAACGGCGCTGGATCAACTGTCCAAGTATCAGCGCCTCGTGGCCTTGCCCGAAGTGATCCGGGTGCCGCACGAACGCATCGAGGCCATGGTATGCAAGGCCAAATGCGCCGCGCGCGCGGTGTACCGACCCGGCGAGGGGATCTACCTCGATGACCGCCTCAAGCCCGAAACGCAGCTGTTCGACCGGTCCATCCTGCTCCATGAGCTCGTGCACTATGCGCAGGACATGAGCCTCGAATACCAGGATATGCGCCCCTGCCAGCGCTGGTACAAGCGCGAGCAGGAAGCCTATGCCGTGCAGAAGATTTTCCTGTACATGACCGGCAGCCCTACCCGCGTCGCCTACTCAGCGCACAAGTCCACCTGCGACGATTGATTTCGAGCGGCGTGCCGCCCGCTTCGATTCAAGTTTCGTATCAATCGAGGTCTGGCAATATATTGGACGGCGCCTTGCACGCAACTGACAATTGCGTGCATCCACGAGCGCCGCATCTTCATCCGGAGAACAAGACAAATGCCTGCCCAGCCAACACCCTTTTCGTTGCATGTCGGCGATGACGTGCTTGCCGATCTGAAGAACCGGCTCGCGCGCGTGCGCTGGCCCGACGAGGTGCCCGATAACAACTGGAAGTACGGCACGGATCTGCCTTATCTGAAATCCCTGGTTGCGTACTGGCGCGATACCTATGACTGGCGCAAGCATGAAGCGCAGCTGAACGGCTTCAAGCAGTTCAAGGTCAAGCTCGCCGGCATCGATGTGCATTACATCCGCGAAGAGGGCAAGGGCCCGGCGCCGATGCCGCTGCTGCTTTCACACGGCTGGCCGGGTTCGGTGCACGAGTTTTACAAGATCATTCCCATGCTCACGGATCCGGCGCGCTTCGGCGGCGACCCTGCCGACTCCTTCACCGTGATCGCGCCTTCGCTGCCAGGTTATACGTTTTCATTCACCCCGAACCAGCCGCGCTTCTCGGTCGAGCAGATGGCCGACGTATTCGCGGCCCTGATGACCGATGTCCTGGGCTACAAGCGGTTCGCAGCGCAAGGTGGCGACTGGGGCGGTTTCGTGACCTCGCGCCTGGGCTATGCGTACCCGGAGCGGCTGGCCGGCATTCATATCAATCTGCTGAGCCTGCGGCGCGACACGGCGCTGCCGGAGAAACCCACCGCGGACGAGCAGCACTATTTCGAAGAGCGTGCGTACTGGATGAAGGAGGAAGTCGGCTACACCTGGATCCAGGGCACCAAGCCGCAGACCCTGGCTTACGCACTGAGCGATTCGCCGGTGGGGCTGGCAGCCTGGATAGTCGAGAAATTCCATACCTGGAGCGATCATCGCGGCGATCTCGACGGCTATCTCGGCAAGGACGCGATGCTGACCAACATCATGCTCTACTGGATCACCGGCGCGATCGGTTCTTCATTCTGGCCGTATTACGCACGCATGCACGGCCCGTGGCCGATCCCCGATGGCGCGCGCGTTGAAGTGCCTATGGGTTATGCGGAATTTCCCAAGGAGATCCTGCGCCCGCCACGCTCGCTCGCGGAGAAGATGTACAGCGATATCCGCCGCTGGTCAAAAATGCCCAAGGGCGGTCACTTCGCCGCGCTCGAACAACCGGAACTGCTGGCTAGCGAAGTGCGGGAGTTTTTCAGGCCGCTGCGGTGAGGCGACCCGCCAGTCGATTTCAGCGTCTCGGCTGCGATATGTAATCGATATGTCAGTCTGCGGGAGTAATGTGTCTCGCGGGCCGCTTTGGTAATCCGGTCCATTCAAGCTTCCAATGGCATCCAGGTCAGTCCGCTTCGCAAGGGCGGCTCCCGGGAGGAAACAATGGCGGCAGCTTCATCTGTGCCTCGGTTAGCCAAGCTCAGCCCGCCCAGGCTTTACGACGCTTTGCCGAGGGAACGGCTGTTCACGCTTCTTGATCAGGCGAGCAAGCATCCAGTCGTGTGGATTGCCGCGCCACCCGGGGCGGGTAAGACAACCTTGGCCGCCAGCTGGCTGGAAAGTCGCGGCAAGTCAGGCATTTGGTGCCAGGTCGATAGCGGCGATGCCGACCCCGCCAGCTTCTTCTATTACCTCGGCATCGCCGAGCGGGCGCGAACCGGAAGACCGCGCAAACTCAACCCCCTTCCTCTGCTGACTCCTGAGCACTTGGCCGATGTGCCGGGGTTTGCGCGCCGCTTTTTTCGAGAGCTCTTTGCTCGTCTGGGCGAATCGGCCGTCCTGGTACTGGACAATTTCCAGGAAGCGGGCGGCGACATACTTCATCAGGTCGTGCGCATTGCGATCGAGAATGTTCCCCTGGGAGCGACGATTGTCATCGTCAGCCGCGCGCTCCCGGACGAAGAATTCGGCTTGCCTCTCGCGAACCGTTTACTGAGGCTGATTGAGTGGGAGCCGCTAAAGCTCACGCGCGAGGAAAGCGCAACAATTGCTCGAGCCCACGCCGCCTTGAACGACGCGCTGCTTGATGAACTGTATGAGCGGTCGGGCGGATGGGCAGCGGGTTTGATTTTGCTCGCGGAGCGCCTGCGACGGGGCGCAAGCATTGACGACCTGTCAGCACCCGATTCCCTTCAAGAAATTTTCGGCTATTTTGCCGGCCAACTCTTCGACCGCACGGACGCCGAGACAAGACAAATGCTGATGCAACTGAGCTACCTGCCGACTATTCCAGCGTCGACGGCGCAGTTGCTCACAGGGGACACGTCGGTTCTTAAACTGCTCGATCATCTCTATCGGCGCCACCTGTTTACCAACAGGCGTTCCGGCAAAGAGCCCGTCTATCAGTTCCATGCGCTCTTTCGCGCATTCCTGCAGCATAGAGCGGAAACCGACCTGAGCCAGAGTCAGAACTCGGACACGCTGCGAAATGCGGCATTGCTGCTCTCAAAAAGCGATCAGCCCGAAGAGGCCATGCCGCTGTACGTCAAAGCAGCCGATTTTTTGTCCGCGGAGCGACTTATTCTCGACAAGGCGAACTCGCTCATTGGGCAAGGACGCTGGAAGGTCGTTGTTGATTGGATAGAGTCTTTGCCGGCGGATCGAATCAACCGGAATCCCTGGCTCTTGCATTGGCTTGGTACCGCGCAGATCGGTGTCACTCCAGCAAAAGCTCGCGCCGTACTTGAACGCGCGTATCTGGCGGCGCAGGCCGACGACGTGATGTGCCAGGTGCAAGTCGCCGCCGGGATGGTCGAGGCAACTTTTCTCGAATACACCATATTCACGCCACTGGACCAATGGATCCCGGTTCTCGAGCAAATGTTGCATCCGGATTTCGCCTTCCCCTCGCTGGAAAGCGAGTTGCGGGCCGTCTCAGCCTTGCTCATTGCTTCCACTTACCGAATGCCGGACCACCCTCAGATCGAGCGTTGCGTCAGTCGGGTGCGCGAACTGCTTCGAACCGGCGTTGACATCAATCTGAGAGTCAGCGCCGCTACGCACCTCACCCTGTATGGAAGCTTTACCGGCCACCTTGAGGAAAGCCGGCGCGCTGCCATAGTGCTTGCGCCGATGCTTGCGGATCCCGCCGTGCACGTGTTTCGACGGGTGTTTGCTTGGGCGGTAATCACATGGTACGCCACTAACGCTAGCGACTACGTGCTGGGCGATCAGGCAGTGTATGCAAACGAAGCCATCGCCCGGGACGAGGGCTTACATATAGCAGAGCGATTCGCGTGCATCATTGGCTATTTTCTGGATATGGATCGTCGCGACGCCAAGTCAGGTCTGGCACGCATCAATCGCTTCGAACAAATTATGATCCCCAGCCAACCCTACGAGGCCGCCTCGCTCGTGAACATGAAGTCATGGCACGGGGTGCATACTAACGATCACGTTTTGACGCTCAAGCACGGGCCCAAGGCCTTCGAACTCTACAACGAGGCCGGATCTATCCCTCACACTCTTAATGGGCTGAACGCGTTGATCTGGGCCTGCGTTACGGGGGGCGACGAGCATGCTGCACGAACCTGGATCGCGGAGCATAAGCGCATGTCGACTCGTAGAAATATGGAATGGGCTAGATGGGCACCCGATGCAGCCGAGGCAATTCTGGCAATGCGACATTCAGATGAGCCAATTCTAAAAGAGCGACTGCACTTGATTTTCTGCGAGGAGCGCCATCGGCTTGATCAGTACGGTCATCACTTGGCGTTGTGCCGCGATTGGGCTTCGACGCTTTGCGGGGAGGCCATATCGCGAGGGGTTCACACCGAACGAGTGTGCCGTTTTATCGCCGAGTTCAAACTGGATGCGCCGTCACCGCAGTTCGAAGCTTGGCCATGGACCTTGAAAATTCTCACATTGGGACGTTTCTCGGTAATCCGCGAAGGCATTCCGATCAGTTTCGGCAGTAAGACGCCAAAGAAATTGCTGGCGCTGCTCAAGACTATTATTGCGCTGGGAAGCCGCGATGTGCCGGAACAAAAACTTGCGGACGCGCTATGGTCCGAGGAAGACGGCGATACTGCGCACCAATCGCTTACCACCGCGCTTCATCGACTGCGCAAGCTGCTCGGCGACAAAACCCTGATCCGGCAGCGCGAAGGCCGCATCTTTCTCGATACAGATCGCATCTGGGTCGACGCGCTGGCTTTCGACGGGGTCAACAGCAGCGCAACCCATGCGGATGCACTGCGTGCCATTGAACTCTATCGGGGAGAATTCCTGGTTCACGACGAAGACCCTTGGGCTTTCCCGATGCGAGAGAAACTGCGAGCGCGCTATCTCGAACTCGTCAGTTTTACCGCCCGCCGATTCGAGCAGGATGGCCGTCATGAGGAGGCGCTCGATCTTTACCGCAGGGGCATCGAGGCCGACGAGTTGGCGGAAACTTTCCATCAGGGCTTGATGCGCTGCCACCATCAGGTCGGCCGCACGCCCGAGGCGCTGGACGCCTACCGGCGTATGCGCGAGTTGCTCGTCAGGGTACACGGCATGCAGCCTTCGCCCGCGACAGAGGAGTTGTACCGCTCGCTATCCCGTCGCTGATGCGATGCTCGGTCCGGGCCGAGTTGCCGGAGCCGCCTTTCGCGCTCCGTACATTGAGCGGATTTCCTGATGTGGTTTGGCTGGTCCGTGAATATTCACGCAGTCAGCGATTCGTCACCTATTTGTAAGCATCCGCGCGCTACGTTTACGTCACTACCTGAGCGAACGTCCACAGGACAAACGCGCTCAGTTAGTTATCGATGATCTACAGGTCTCGCGCGGTGCTTCTCAGGCCATAACTCTCTCCCGAGTAAAGCCCCGCAACAACCGCTGCGGGACCTCTCTTATTGGTAGAAACAGCTGTTCTTCACGCAGGGCGCTGGCCCCGCGTGCACTGACATAGGCTGGGGCGAGAGATGCGAAGTACATTGGTCGAACTGCTCTTCGTGCTGAGAACGCTCACGCAGGAGCCGATTACCGATGACCTGCCGATGGTGCTGATCGCTCCGAGGGAGGCTATGCCCTGTGCATGCGAGGCCGCCTATGACAAGGGCCACCTCTATATCAGGAACGATATCAACTGGACCGACCCCAAGTGGCTTTCAATCGTGCTCCACGAACTCGAGCATCACCGGCAGTATGCCCATCGCGGCGAGTCTCGCGATTGCGACGAATGGTTGAGCCGGGAACGGCAGGCGTTACTGGTGCAAACGCAATATCTGGAGGATGCTCAATCTTCCTGGCGGCCGATGATGAGTGCAAGCTGTCGATAAAACCCGTGTCCGAAAGCCCTCAGGCTACCGGGGCGCCGCGGCTATATCATTGATAGTTATAAAAATGTGCTGATCTGGTATAGCGAAATATCCTCCGCCCGCAGGCGCTTGCGCATAAGATAGCGCCGATCGGTAATCCGTAAGCCATAAGTATGTTCCGGCTCGCTAGGCTTTCCGCAGATGCAAGGGAGCATGGCGATGCATGGATCGTTTGCTGGTTCATTTGCAACCCAGTGCCTTGGCCGGAGGACAATTGCCGAAGGTAGTACAACATTTAGCCAAACTTTCGCGACCGCGCCTGTATGACGCGATGCCGCGCGAGCGGCTATTTTGCCTGCTCGACGCCCAGCGCCAACGCCCCGCAATCTGGATCGCCGCTCCACCCGGGTCGGGAAAAACGACCTTGCTGGCGAGCTACATCGAAAGCCGGAAGCTGTCCTATCTGTGGTACCAGATCGATTCGGCCGATTCCGATCCCGCGACGTTCTTCTATTACCTGGGCATCGCCGAGCGCAACCGGCCCGGCCGGCCCGCGGCGCAGAAAGCACTGCCGCTCCTCGGACCTGAATACCTCAACGATCTGCCCGGATTTGGGCGTCGCTATTTCAGAGAGTTGTTCGACCGGCTTGCGCAACCCTGCATCCTGGTATTCGACAATTTCCAGGAACTCGCGCCGGAATCGAAGGTGCACGACGCCTTGCGCCTGGCGCTGGAGGAAGCCCCGGAAGGCATCAGCATCGCGTTTCTGAGCCGCCGCGAGACGGATGACAAATATTTGCGGTATGTCGCCAACAGCAATCTCTGCAGAATCGACTGGCATCAACTCAAGCTCACGAAGACCGAGGCAGCATCGATCCTGCGGGCGCAATTGCATCTCGACACGGACGTGGCCGCGAAGCTGCATGAGTTATCGGACGGCTGGATCGCCGGACTGCGGCTGCTTGGGGAATGGATTCATCGTGGCGGGGCATGGGAGGAGCTGGGCAATCCGGATTCGCTGGAGGACGTGTTCGGCTACTTTGCCGGCGAACTGTTCGCCAGAGCTTCGGAGGCCGACCAGCGTGCCCTGCTGCAACTGAGTTTCCTGCCTCGCATCCCTGTCTCTGCAGTGCCGCGCATCACCGGCAGTGCAGCAGCCTTGCCGTTGCTCGAGGAGTTTTATCGCACGCATTTATTCGTGGATCGGCGGACGGGTCCCGAACCCGTCTACCAGTTTCACACGCTGCTCAGAGCCTTCCTGCAGCACCGCGCCGGACAGATGCTGGATCGAAAAGAGTTCAATGCTGCCGCCATTTGCGCCGCCCGCATTCTCGAGGAGTTCAAGTGCCCGGAGGACGCGATGCCTTTGTACTTGCGCGTCGGAGACAGCGAGTCCGCACGCGCCCTCGTCGTGAGGGAAGCCCGGCCGATGATCGCGCAGGGGCGCTGGCGAGTGGTCATCGATTGGGTTTCAGCGCTGCCCGCGGATATGGTCTCGCGTGATTGCCGATTGGGCTACCGCCTGGGCCTGGCGCGACTGCCGAGCGATCCTGCTGCCGCGCGCGGGGCATTCGAGCGCGCGTTCGAAAGTGCGCGAGAGATAGGTGATGAAACCTGCCAGGTCGAAGTAGCGGCGGCGATCATCCAGAGCTACATGCTCCAGTACACGCACTTCCGGCCGCTGGATAAATGGATCGGCATTCTCGAAAGCAAGATCGATCGGCCCGGCGCATTTCGCAACACCGAAGCCGAACTGCGCGTACTGGGCGCTTTCCTGACGGCGTTGGCTTATCGCCAACCCGCGCATCCCCGATTGCCCCGAACAATCGAGCGGGTGTTTGAGTTGCTGCAATCCGATGTGGAAGCGAATCTGCGGCTGGCGAGCGCCGGTTACCTGTGCGCGTATGGTGCGATCGCGGGGCCTTTGCAGATCTCGCACCGGGTCATGCCCATGCTGTTGAAGCTGCTCGAGCGCGATGATATCGCGGCAACCCATGCGGCTTGGTCCTGGTTCGTGATCTCCTGGGTGCATTGTCTCAGCAGGAAAGAGCGCGAGGGCCGGGAAGCCGTAGCCAGGGTCGAGCGTATAGCCGAGGAAGAGGGTCTGGACTATGCGCGCAAGTTCGCTGCGATCATCGGTGCTTGGATCGAGTTGTATGCAGGCGATCTGCAGGCCGCGCAGGCCCGGGTGGACCGGCTCGAATCGCTCGTGAATCCCTCGCACCCCTACGATATGGCTACGTTGCACGGCACGCGCGGCTTTCTTTATCTGTTGCGCGGACGGCCTGATTTTGCCTGCACGGATTCGCAGAAGGCGGTCGAGATATTCGACGATGCGGGTTCCTCTACACATCAGATGGTTTACCGCATAAACCTTCTGCTGCCGTTGCTGCAGCAGAAGCTGCACGCCAAGGCGCGGGAAGTGATTGCCGACATGCGTCGCCTCGGAAGCATGAATGCGACCCATTGGTGGGTGTCTTCGATGCTCGCAGCGGAAGCTTATCTGGAGTTTCAGGATCGAAACCGCGATGCGGGTCGCCTTGTTCTGGGCAGAGCGTTCAAATTTGCCAGAGATTCGGGTGAAGACCACGGATTTGCCAACTGCCTGCGTCATATCATGCCGCAACTGTGCGCCGAAGCGCTCTCTGCGGACATTGAAATCGAGTACACGCGCAATCTGATCAGGCGTCATGGGTGGAAAGCGCCTGTGCCCGATCTCGCGAACTGGCCGTGGCCCGTCCGGATTTATACGCTCGGGACGTTTCGCATCGAGCTCGGTGACGAACCTCTGGTGTTTAAGGGGAAAGCACCGAAAAAAGTTCTGGCATTGCTCAAGGCGATTATTGCATTCGGAGAACGCGGCGTTCCCCAAAGGCGCCTCATGGCGGCGCTATGGCCCGACGAATCCGGCGAGGCGTCTTATGAGGCGCTGAATGTCGGGTTGCATCGATTACGCAAATTGCTGGGCTATCCGGGTGTCGTGCAACTCGCCGAGCACACGATCTCGCTCGACCGGCGCCAATGCTGGGTGGACGCGTGGGCAGTGGAGCGACGCCTCGCGGATCGGGAAACCGGCGCGTTGGATCACGCGAACCTTGGCCAGGAGGTATTGCAGCTCTACGGAGGTACTTTCCTGCCCGACGATCTGGATGTGCCGTGGACGCACGCAATGCGCGAGCGGTTGCGCGGCCAGTTTCTGCGCAATGTGGTGCGTATTGGCCATGGCCACGAAGGCGAGGGCAGGATCGACCAGGCAGCCATGCTCTATGAGCAGGGAATCGAAGCGGACAATCTCGCGGAAGAACTGTATCAGGGCCTGATGCGCTGCCGTGTCCTGCAGGAACGCTGGGCCGAAGCCATGGGCGTTTACCGGCGGCTACGTCAGACCCTTTCCGTGACGCTCGGCGTCCAACCTTCGCCACAAAGCGAACGGCTGTTCCAGTCCATTCGCGACAGCCTGTCTCCGCGCCCCTCATCTGTAAGCAATCCGTAATGGCTTCCCGGCTAGGCTTGTTCCGCGCCGGGAGGGAGCATGGAGCCAAAACCGCGATTCATCGTTCGACTCAAACGCCGGGAGCGCGAACCGCCCACGGGTGAGGTCGAGGATGTGCGGT
>CBDDRM010000153.1:0-9024 GCA_965233135.1 uncultured bacterium
GTAGGCGCCGGTGGCTGTGTTTGCGCGATAGCGGGCAGCGCTCCGACGAGCGCTAACTGGCAAACGGCGCGGAGGGCAAGGTACATTCTCGCCTGCATGGTTTTTTTATCTTTGAGAAGAGTTGAAGAGGGGCGATACCGCGGCCCGCACTACGGGGCTCCCGCGACCGCGGCGGGTATTCTTAACGAGCGGCGCGCAATTGTCTACGACGACGTACACGGCGCATGAAAGGCGCCTGGCCGGCCGCGGCGCGTTTTTGCGCTACGCTAGACGCCCTTATCCTGCCTACCGGAGCGCGTCATGTATTACAAGAACCTTCCCGGCACCGACTTGAACGTGTCGCGAGTGTGCCTCGGCACGATGACCTGGGGCGAGCAGAATTCAGAGGCGGATGCGCATCAACAACTCGACTATGCGATTGGCCAGGGCATCAACTTCATCGATACGGCCGAGATGTATCCGGTGCCGCCCAATGCAAAGACGCAAGGCCGTACCGAAACATTCCTGGGTAGCTGGCTGAAGCACCAGCAGCGCGATCAGATCGTGATCGCGACCAAAGTCGCCGGCCCGGGGCGCCGCGACTGGATCCGGGGCGGGCGCACCGATCTGACGCCCGAGGTGATCGCGGAAGCGGTGCATACCAGCCTCTCGCGGCTGCAGACAGATTACATCGACCTGTATCAGATCCACTGGCCCCAGCGCAATGTGCCTAACTTCGGCGCGACCGAGTTCGACCCGGCGAAGGAGAAAAACGGTCCGTCCATTCACGAACAGGTCACCGGCATGGCGGCAATGATCAAGGCGGGCAAAATCCGCCATTACGGCCTTTCCAACGAAACCGCATGGGGGGTCTGCGAGTTTCGACGCGCCGCAGACGAGCTTGGCTTTCCAGGGCCGGTGACCTTGCAGAACAGCTACAGCCTGTTGTCGCGCAACGTGGATAACGATCTGGCGGAGACGCTATTTCGGGAGAACATGTCTCTGCTCGCCTACAGCCCCCTGGCTGCCGGAATTCTCTCCGGCAAGTATCGTGGCGGCGCCCAGCCCGCGGGCACGCGCTTCACGTTGTTCGACTCGCTCGGTTTGCGTTTCCGCAAACCGATGGTGTCGGAGGCGGTGGATGCCTACGCGGCGCTCGCGCAACGCAAAGGCCTGACCCTGGTGCAGCTTGCCTTGGGCTATGTGTCGAGTCGCTGGTTCCTGGGGGCCTCGATCATCGGGGCTACTACCCTGGAACAGCTGCGCGAAGATATCGATGCCGCGCAGTTGACACTGGAGCCGGCCGTGCTCGACGAGATCCGGCAAATCCAGTTGCGCTACCCCAATCCGGCCGCCTGATAGGACCTGCCTCACGCCCTACAGGCCGCTTTTCTGCGACGCGTGGCACTGATAAAGTGCCCTTGCCATGCGAGTCGCCATGCAAATGGAATGCCCTGTCTGATCCGGGCCTCGATCCCGGCTAGCGGATGAGCAAGACGGATCCCGTCGCGATCGTTGTCGTGCACGGCATTGCCGATCAGCGTGCCGGGCAAAGTGTGCGCGAGATTGCCCGCCTGCTGTGCCACGGCAGCGCCGCCCGGTACGCGCGAGCGCAAATCCAGAATCTGTTGGTGCCGGTCGAGAAGCTCGAGCCCGGGCCGGGTGCCGGACATCCGGTTGCATCCGCGGAGCACGCAAACGGCACTGCTGGCGAGGCATCGCGGCAAACGCCTGGTGCGCCGAGCGGCTTTTATCAAGCGCAGCATTCAGCCTCCCCGGAACCAGCATTGCCGCCAAGCGAACCGACGCGGGACCTCGGGCTTGCCCTCAACGAGTACCTCCTTGGCCGGTTGCAGCTCTCGGAAGCAGAGCAATTGTATGAATCGACGCGCGTGGCGCTGCGCCGGCAAGACGACGGCCGTCCTGTCGATCTTTACGAACTTCACTGGGCGGACCTGTCGCGGCTCGGCAGCGGGGGATTGCGTGTGGTCTCGGCGTTGTACCAGCTGTTTTTTCATCTGGGCACGCTCGCGGCAGATGTCGTCGATCAAGTCGCGCTCACGCGTGGCGGCGGCGCGTCCTGGCGCTTGCTGCAGCGTTTGCATGCATGGCTCGCCTGGCTGATGAGGGCGCCCCTGGCGCTGGTTCAGTTGTGCATGCTGTTGATGGTGTTCTTCGGTGCGGCAGCGCTGGTTGCGCCCGAACTGCAGGCGCAACTGCTCGCAGCGATATTTGGCGTCGGGGCGATCGTGTCGTTGGGACTGGGCGTCATGGCGTGGCTGCACGCGACCACCCGCCTGGCGCGTTGGGCAAAGGTCGCGGCGATGCTCGTAGCCGCTGCCGTATGCGTTGCAGTAGCGGTCGCGTCCCTCGCTGCCCCGACCTGGGTGCCTGTTCTTTATGTCGTCGCCAGCGCTCTGGTCATTGCGCTGGCCGGCGTCTATCTGGTCGAACGTTACGCTGGGGTCACACAGGGCGTGCGCGTGCTCGGTCTCGTGCTTGTCCTGGGGAGTGTCACTGCGCTGGGCCTGATCGCCAGGGCGTTGCTGCCGCATGTCTCGACCCAGTTCGAGTGGATGGTGACCGCTTCGCTGAATATCGGAGAGTGGCTGCTTGCCGCGGTGTTGCTGATCTGGGCGATTTTCACCCTTATCCAGATCATGGCGCTGCTTCTCGGGCTCTGGATGGGCCGCGAGTGCTCTGCGACATTGAGGACTTCGTTGCACACGGCCCGCCTTGCTCTGGTCGGGTCGAGTGGATCCTTTGCTGTGCTAAGCCTGGTGTTGTGGTCGGTCGTGAGTTTTTTCATCGGTCGCGGGCTTACGCAACTCAATTACGAACCGGTGATATTCGGCACCGGC
This sequence comes from uncultured bacterium, assembly GCA_965233135.1. GTDB lineage: Bacteria > Pseudomonadota > Gammaproteobacteria > Burkholderiales > JACQAP01 > JACQAP01. The sequence goes on from CBDDRM010000153.1 coordinate 2,841, forward strand.
TACCGCTCGGCGGCCATTTTCCTGGAAGAGCGCGTGCAAAGTCTGGGCGCATTTTTCACGCCACTGGTGTTTGCGTTTGCGCTGCTCGGCGCCACGGCGCTGCTCGCACTTTTGCCTTCACTGCTGGAGGAGATTTCGCCAACCGCGAATGTTGATGCGCGGGGAACGCGGCCGGGCGCGCAGGCGTGGGCACGGCGCCTGGGCAACTGGCTGAGCGGCGCCATGCGAATGCTGGGAAATGCCCTGGTCGTGCTGGTGCCCGCGGGTGCCATCGCCGGCAGCATTCTGTACCTGGTGTTTGCCTTGGAGCAGGTCGCTATATCGACGAACATGGCCAGCGATGTGACGCAGTGGCTCTCCGGACCGCTGCACTACCTTCAGGGCGAGACGCTGGTCGCCGTTGGCAAATGGCTGGCCGGCGGTGCCGTCACCATCGCACTGCTTGGAAACCGCTTTACCCAGACCTTTGGCCGGCTGCGGGTTGCCATCGACGCCTTGCTGGACATCGACAACTATTTCGGCGACCCGCCTGACCGGCAACCGCCACGCGCCCGCATTTTTTCGCGCTACGCCTCGCTGCTCGCCTATCTGCGGGAGCATGGTTACTCGCGCGTCGTGATCGTCTCGCATAGTCAGGGGTCCGTCATCAGCGCCGACTTGCTGCGCTATCTGCATGTCCAGGGACGCTTGTCCGAATTCGCCGGCGCAATGCCGATCGCGCTCGTTACGGTAGGCTCGCCGCTGCGCGACCTTTATGCCGGACGTTTCCCGCTGCTCTACCGGTGGATGGGATCGAATGCCGGCAGTTTCGAGCAGGCAGCTCCTCAGGCGTCGGACATCGGCGTCGTGGAGTGGGTCAATGCCTGCCGCTCGGGCGATTACGTCGGGCGGTTCATCTGGACGCCGGCAGGCGATTCCAGGCGTTTCGACATTGCCGGCATCGATTCCGCGGGTAGGGTCGACGCACGTCGAGCGGGCAACCGAACGGAGTTCTGCCTAGGGGCTGGCGCTCACACACACTACTTCAGCAACGATGCGCAGGCGCTTGCGGCGGAGATTGACAGGCTGGTTACCGGCGAGCGGGTGGCGGATGCCCAGCCGCGCCCTTCGTAGGGAGCAAACAGCCATTGACTGCCTTGGCCGGAGCTGGCTCACCTGATCCGCACCCGCGGTCAACAAGACGACCATCGCGGCCGCGTGTGCGTGGTTAATGCGTCCGAGGATTGTTTTTTCCAGGCAAGACCACGATATAGCAAAGCGTGCCAGCCCCCGGCCATACCGCCTGTCGGGAGTTTCTTGCGAAGGCCAGGGCCCTTTCTTGTTTTGCACGGGCTCCCGGGCGGTACAGCAACACGCAGGGTTATGACCAAGCCAAAGGGCGTGCTTCATGAGGAAACACAAATACGAGCAAGCGCTTCCCGGAGCACGGCTGTGGACCGGGGACATGAAAGTCGACGCGGCGGCGCTCGAGCAGATCCGCAACGTAACCCGGCTGCCGATTCTGGCGGGTCCCGTGGTGGTAATGCCCGATGTGCATCTCGGGCGCGGCGCCACGGTCGGAACGGTCATTCCCACGCGCGCGGCCATCGTGCCAGCAGCCGTGGGCGTGGACATCGGTTGCGGCATGCTCGCCGTGAAGACGGATTTGGCCGCCGCCGACCTGCCGGACAGTCTGTATGCGCTGCGGGCGCAGATCGAGCGCGACGTGCCGGTCGGATTCGGCTTTCACAAGCATCCGCTTGTTCCGTCAGGAGACGCCCCAGCGCGTGTGCTGGAGCAGCGTCTGCGCGGCCTGGAGCTGCGTTTTCCGAGGCTGCGCATCCAGGATGCCTTGGGCCGCGTGGATGAACCGCGGATGTGGTGTCAACTCGGGTCGCTCGGCGGGGGCAATCACTTCGTGGAAATCTGTCTTGATGCAGAAGGCGCGGTTTGGATCATGCTGCACTCGGGATAACGCAATGTCGGCAATGTCATCGGCCAGTGCGCGATGGATATGGCCAAGGAGCGCGCCAGACGGATGGACCGCAGTCTGCCCGACCGCGATCTCGCCTGGCTCGACGAAGGCACGCCGGAGTTCGAGGCGTATGTCGAAGGCCTTGGCTGGGCGCAGGAATACGCCTCGCTCAATCGGGATCTGATGCTGCACCTCGTGCACAAGGCGCTCGCCACGACCCTGGCGCGCCCGGTCGCCTTGGTCGGTGAAATCACTAACTGCCATCACAACTACGCGCGCATCGAGGAGCATTTTGGAGAAAATATCTGGGTCACCCGCAAAGGCGCAGTCAGCGCTCGCGCGGGTGAACTCGGGATTATTCCGGGTTCGATGGGCGCGAAGAGTTACATCGTGCGCGGCAAGGGCGAAGCATCGGCATATTCTTCGTGCTCGCACGGTGCAGGCCGGCGCATGAGCCGTACCCAGGCGCGCAAGGCTTTCACCCGCAAGGATCTCGCGTTCGAGACGGCGGGCATCGAATGCCGCAAGGATGCGGGCGTGATCGACGAAATTCCTTCGGCCTACAAGGACATCGATGAGGTCATGGGCGCGCAAAGCGATCTGGTCGAAGTCGTTGCAACGCTCAAGCAGATTCTCTGCGTGAAGGGATAGGTCGCGGGCACGTGCGGCGCCCGCCTGTTCTGATGGTGCAAAAACCGGCGCGTACCGGCATCGCAAGCGAGCATCCCCGCAATATTCACGCGTAAACCGGCCGCCTGAAAACCTTACCGGCGGTTTTGCAATAACCGCCCGGTTCGCGCTGGTCCCGCGACGTCTGCCCAACCAATTCAAGTACTAAGGGATTGGCCAGCATTTTGCTCGGAGTGTCTGCTTCCCCGCTGCTGCACAGTCCTGAGCGCAGCGCACATGTCCTTCTTTCCCGATCAGTGAAAAGGTAAAAACGATGGCTGCTCAAAAGCGCACGTCAAAATCCTCTGGCAGTTCCCGAGGCAGCAAATCAGCAAAGGAAGCGGCGAAGACCTCTGCGCGCTCGACGGTGAGCGGGCCGTCCTCCCCGGACGCTGCCTCGATGATGGATGCGGCCACCACGAAATTCTCCGCCACGCAGGACATGGCGGCCGAGTTTGCGTTCAATGCCGCCAAACCTTCCGAGTTTGGCAAGGCCGCCATGACGCCCGCGACCGGTCAGACGAGTACGCCACCAGACCCTTCGGCGACCGGTAGCACCCTGACCGAAACCAATGCCAGTGACAAAGTCGGCACCGGCACGCCGCCGGACGGCCACAATCCCGGCAACGATCCGCTCGATCGCGTGCGCGTGGATTCGGCCGGCCGGGCGCTAACGACCAACCAGGCGGTGCTTGTTTCCGATAATCAAAACACGCTGAAGGCGGGACTGCGCGGACCATCGTTGCTGGAAGACTTCGTCTTGCGCGAAAAAATCACCCATTTCGATCATGAGCGTATTCCGGAACGCGTCGTGCACGCGCGCGGCTCCGGGGCGCATGGTTATTTCGAATGCTACGAGCCGCTCACGGAACTCACGCAGGCGTCGATCTTTGCCGAAGCCGGAAAACGCACGCCGGTGTTTGTGAGGTTCTCAACGGTGGCCGGGGAACGCGGATCGACCGATACGGCACGCGATGTGCGCGGTTTCGCGGTAAAGTTCTACACCGACCAGGGTAACTGGGATCTGGTGGGGAACAACATTCCGGTGTTCTTCATCCAGGACGCCATGAAATTTCCGGACGTCATTCATGCGGTCAAACCGGAACCGCATCACGCCATGCCGCAGGCTGCGTCCGCGCATGACACGTTCTGGGACTTCGTTTCGCTGATGCCGGAATCGACGCACATGCTCATGTGGGTCATGTCCGATCGCGCCATCCCGCGCAGCTATCGCATGATGCAGGGTTTCGGCGTGCACACGTTTCGCTTCGTAAATGCGGCGGGAAAATCACGTTTTGTGAAGTTTCACTGGAATCCGACGGCCGGCACGCATTCGCTGGTGTGGGATGAGGCGGTAAAGATCTCGGGAGCTGATTCGGATTTTCACCGCCGGGATCTGTGGGAGGCCATCGAGGCGGGCGCCTATCCCGAGTGGGAGTTGAACGTCCAGGTGTTCTCCGAGGAGCAGGCGGAGCAGTTCAGTTTCGACGTGCTCGATTCGACCAAGCTTATTCCCGAAGAGCTCGTTCCGCTGAGACCGATCGGCAAGATGGTACTGAACCGCAACCCCGATAATTTCTTCGCCGAAACCGAGCAGGTTGCGTTTTGCACGGCCCACATCGTGCCGGGCATCGATTTCAGCAACGATCCGTTGCTGGCCGGACGCATTCATTCTTATGTGGACACGCAGATCTCACGGCTGGGCGGGCCGAACTTTCACGAGATCCCGATCAATGCACCGGTTGCCCAGGTGCACAACAACCAGCGCGACGGCATGCACCGCCAGGCGATTCATCGCGGGCGCGCCGCATACGAGCCCAATTCCCTGGGCGGCGGCTGTCCCTTCCAGGCGGGCATGAAAGGCTTCTTGTCATTCCCCCAGCCGGTGGAAGAGCACAAGGTGCGCGGCAAACCAGAGAAGTTCGCTGAACACTATAACCAGGCCACGTTGTTCTACGAGAGCCAGACGGAAGTCGAAAAAACCCATATGGCCAAAGCTTTTCGATTCGAGCTCACGAAAGTGCAGACGCTGGCCGTGCGCCAGCGTGTCGTGGCGCAATTGCGCAATGTGTCCGAGGAGTTGGCCCAAGCCGTAGCGGACGGGTTGGGGTTGGAACTACCGGAGCCGTTGCCCAAAGCCCTCGCGCGCGCGCCGAAATCCGAGATTGGCAAGGCTCCGAGTCTTTCGCTCATGGCGCGTCCCGGGGAGGAAGGCATCAAGACGCGACGGATCGCGATTCTCGTGGCCGATGGTGTGGAAGACGAAACACTGATTGCATTGCATGAGACGCTCGCCGGGCAGGGCGCGGTGCCGCGATTCATTGGCACCAAGCTTGGCCCGGTCCAGACCGCGTCAGGCGAGCCCATCGAAGTCGAAATTTCCTTGGAGACCGCGCCTTCGGTGCTATGGGATGCCTGTGTGTTGCCTGATGGGGATAACGCAGTGTCGATGTTGTCCGGGAACGGGCACGCATTGGAGTTCATCAAGGATCAATATCGCCACTGCAAATCCATCCTGGTGCTGGGATCTGCCCAGGCCTTGCTTGACAAGGCGGGCGTTCCGGTTGCTCTCGATTCGGGTGAGCCTGATCCGGGGCTGTTGCTAATCGATAGCGACCATGCCGATACAGCCACACAGCAATTTATCGACGCCATCGTCCGTCATCGGCATTTCGAACGCGAGACCGATCCACCACGGGTCTGATCCTGGCACCTTCGGGAAAGTGGTCTGCGCATGTAGCCCGTAGGCGACAACGCGAGGGCATTCTGTCCTCGCTCTACTGGAAATCTTTTAAGTAGTCCGGATGGATCATGGTTAACGGGTGCCACGGGTTCGATTTCACGTAACTTTTATGCGCGGCCCATTGTCCCATGCAGGTATCAAAAAAACCGTAAACACAATTGCGGTCCGCGGCACGGGAAGCTCCATGCCTGCGGTTTTTCTAACATCTGAGAAAGGATTTGAACTATGAAACGTTCCCTTATTTCGCTGTTGATCGCTGGACTGTTCGCAGGCACTGCAGCCATTGCTGCCGACAATGAATCTACCAATCCCAACTCCTCCGAAGTGACGTCCGACCCGAAGGCAGCGGAGACGTCGCAGTCGCGCGCGGCTGATCCCAAGCAACGCGAAGCCATGAACGACGCGGATACCGCGAAGTATGAGTCCGAGTTCAAGAAAATCGACAAGGACAACGACGGCACCCTGGACCGCAAGGAAGCTCGGAAAATGTCGAATAAGAACATCAGCAAGAACTTCGACACCATCGACGCCGACAAGAGCGGCACGCTGTCCTGGGACGAAGTCAACACCTACATGGCAGCTAATCCTGCCGGCACCAAGGACCAGATGTAATATCGGCCCTTCAGGCTCACGGCGCGCGTTGCGCGCGCCTCCAGTCTTAGCAAACGCAGTAAACGAAACGGGCGCCATCGGCGCCCGTTTCGTCGTCACGTCGTCACGTCGTCACGTCGTCACGTCGTCACGTCGTCACGTCGTCACGTCGTCACGTCGTCACGTCGTCACGTCGTCACGTCGTCACGTCGTCACGTCGTCACGTC
>CBDDRM010000154.1:0-13570 GCA_965233135.1 uncultured bacterium
CATTTGGAGTCGGCAGGGATCGAATTCCGCGCGGCCGCCCCACCGGGGTCAGGGCGCCTTGCCCGCATCGCCGGCTTGCGCCAGCAGCGCGAGCAACTTCACGAAATCGACGGGCTTCGTCATGTGGTGATCGATCCCTGCCGCGTGGGCGCGCGCGCGATCTTCGGCCTGGCCATACCCCGTCACGGCTACCAGCAGCGCCGGCCGCGTGTCGGGTCGGGTGCGCAGCAATTTAGCCAGTGCGTATCCGTCCATTCCTGGGAGCCCGATGTCGAGCACGATGATGTGGGGCCGGTAGCGAGGCAACAGATCGATTACTGCTTTGGCGCCCTCAGCAGTCCTGACCTCGTAACCCTCCAGTCGGAGCAACACCGCGAGGGTCTCGGCGGCATCGTGGTTGTCATCGACGACCAGCACCTTGCGTCCTGCTCCAGCCTTGTCCGCGCGCGGCCTGTTGTCAGCCTCCACCACGGGCTGATCAGTTTGCTCCATATCAACGATCGGCAGGCGCACGACAAACTCGCTTCCGAGGCCCGGACCGGCGCTGTGCGCTTCAACTTTCCCACCGTGCATATCGACCAGCATGCGCACGACCGACAGACCGATGCCCAATCCGGCCAGAGGGCGCGCCAGGGATTTGTCGCCCTGAGTGAACAGATCGAATATCTCGGGAATGAGCTCGCGCGACATACCTATGCCGGTATCGCGGATATGCACGGCGATCTCGCCGTCGGCCAATTCAGCATCTAACTGGATGGTTCCGCCGGGATCGGTGAACTTCACTGCATTCGCGAGGATGTTCGAAAAAACCTGTGCCAGACGTTCCAGGTCCGCATCCACCTTAACAGAGGAGGGAGGCAGCCGCGCTTTGAATACATGATTGCGCAGCTCCATTCCGGGCCGGACCGTTTCGATGGCGCGCTCGAGTATCCCATCCAATGGCAGGACGCGACGAACCAGCGTGATCTGACCGCGATCGATGCGCGCCACATCCAGCAGATCGTCGATCAGGCGCGTCAACTGATTCACCTGCCGCTCCATCATTGCCGCATTGCCTTGTGCGATGGCAGCCAGGTCGCTGGCACCCATGGCGATCGCCTGCTGCAGAATACGCACGCCATTGCGCAGCGGAGCCAGCGGATTGCGCAGTTCATGCGCGAGCATCGCAAGAAACTCGTCCTTGCGCCGATTGACATTCAGGAGCATGTCCGCGCGCTGTTGCACTTCCCGCTCGAGCATCCGGCGTTGCGTAATATCACGGAACACCAATACCACGCCGAGTGTATCGCCGGCCTCGTTGCGAATCGGAGCGGCGGAATCGTCGATGGGTTGCTCGGAGCCGTCCTTGCGGACCAGGATCGTATGGTTGGCCAGTCCGACGACTTTTCCTTCCCTGAGCACCTTGCTGGCGGGATTTTCCGCGGGCGCTCGCGTCGTTTCGTCGATAATGGTGAACACATCATTGAGCGGACGGCCAATGGCTTCGGCCAGCGACCACCCCGTCTGCGTCTGGGCAACATCGTTCATGAACGTAATGTTGCCCGCGGCGTTGGTGGTGATTACGCAATCGCCGATACTTTCCAACGTCACTCGCAACAACTGCTCCTGCGCGGCGAGGGTGGACTCTGCATGCTGCCTTCGCCGAATTTCTCGTCCCAGTTCATCGATGCGCTGGCTGAGTTCAATGAAACGGTTGGCAGCACCTTTGGGGCTCAACCTGAGCACAATCAGCGATGGCTGAACGGTTTGCTCCGTGTCCCAGAGCGCCCCGCTGACCCGATATTCGCGGGACTGCCCGTCTGATGCGGTAAGAGTCATGGCCCCAGGCACAGGTGAGGTACTGCGCGAACACGAGCGCAGGTAGGCAGTAATGGACGCAGCATCAGCGCCTGCAATCCCGAGCAGCGTGTTACGCCGCAGGCTGGACGCCCTGCGATCGAGCAACTCGCCCGCCGCCGGATTCGCCATCTTGATGGCCCCGTCCGCCGTCACCAGCATGATGGCGTCGGGCAGCAGGGCAGCGACCCGGCGAAACGCCTCCACGTCCATGAAATGTTCAGGCCTTGAAATATTCGCGACCGTCAGCCGCTTCGGAGTCTCCGCTGGCTTTCAGATAAACCACGACCCGGCACTGGGAATGCGACTGGGCGATGGTTTCCTGAAGTTCCACTTTGGCATAACCCAGATTCTGCGCGGCGATAACGCCGAACACATTCGACGTCATCATGCACATGGCCGGGCGCCCGATCACTTTCTCTGCGAACGGGCAGGCGCGATTGCCCAGGACGATCTTGTCATCTGTTTCCTCGATGACGTAAAAATCGCCCTTGATACGGCGCTTGAGATCCACAAGCACGGCGGACACCTGCGGACGGTTCAGGCCTTCCACTTGCAAAGCTTTCTTGTAGTCTGTGTTGATCTGGTCACCGATTCTCTGACCTACGACACTGACGAAGCCTGACGCTTCCTCCAGTCCGACGACATCCTGCAAGGTGCCGGCCAGTTCGCGTATCAGCGAGCGCAGGAAAACATCCCTTTCGAGCGGAATCGGCAAGGCGCTAACCTGGTTTTTTTCGGCAGTTTCATTCATGGGCGATACTTTCCTGGCAACATTGTAGAAGTCGATTTCGGCCGTGATCTAGCGAGACAGTGCCAATAAGCCAAAGTTTCTCGTAATTCGCCGATTCCGCTGCGCGAATCCCGAGTGGTGGTTTAACGGCGCAAATGATACGGCAATTGGGCAAATGCCCACCGGCAGCGCACGGCCGTGGAGGGGTTCCCTGCCGCAGGGAACTTTACCGAGCACCCTGCGCCCCAACGGTTCATGTCCTTATCCCGGCACCCGGTCCCATCCCGCGCACCAATGCCCAAAAACGCGGAGCATAGCCCTGCACCGGACCCGCAAGAACCCGGGGCGGCCAGCGTCGAGGTGCGCGGGGCTCGCACGCACAATCTCAAGAACGTAGACGTAGATCTCCCACGGGATGCGTTCGTCGTGTTCACGGGTATTTCAGGTTCCGGCAAATCCTCGCTCGCTTTCGGAACACTGTACGCGGAAGCTCAACGGCGCTATCTCGAGTCGGTGTCTCCCTACGCGCGGCGCCTGTTCGACCAAATGGAAGTGCCCGATGTCGATGCGATCAATGGCCTGCCGCCTGCGGTGGCGCTGCAGCAACATCGGGGTTCCCCGACCACTCGCTCCTCGGTCGGCAGCGTCACCACCCTGTCCAACCTGCTGCGCATGCTGTACTCGCGCGCGGGCGACTATCCGCCGCGGCAACCGCATCTCGAAGCGGAATCGTTTTCGCCCAATACGCCGGCGGGGGCTTGCCCGCGATGCCATGGTCTTGGGCGTATCTACGACGTGACGGAGCGCTCGCTGGTGCCGGACCCGTCGCTGAGCATCCGCGAACGGGCCATCGCCGCCTGGCCCCCCGCATGGCATGGGCAGAACCTGCGCGACATCCTGGTTTCTCTGGGTTACGACATCGATCGACCCTGGCGTGAACTCCCGCGCAAGGATCGCAACTGGATCCTGTTCACCGACGAGCAACCGCGTGTGCCGGTCTACATCGGCTATGACGCGGCGGAAGCCCGGCGCGCCATCAAACGCAAGGAAGAACCCAGTTACATGGGGACTTTTTCCAGCGCGCGGCGCTACGTGATGGACACGTTTGCCACGACGCCCAGTGCGATGATCAAGAAGCGGGTGGCGAAGTTCATGGGCAGCACGCAGTGTCCGCTTTGCCACGGCAAACGCTTGCACCGGGAATCGCTGGCGGTCACCTTCGCCGGCCTCGATATCGCCGAATGTTCCTCGCTTCCGCTCAAGCGCCTCTCCGAATTGCTGCGCCCCTTCGCGAGCGGCAAGGCGTCACGATTCGCGCAGCTGGCTGAAAAGCACCCCGAAATCGCAGTCGTGACCCAGCGCATCGCCGAAGACCTGCTGGCACGCATTGCCACGCTGCTCGACCTCGGGCTGGGTTATCTGGCGCTGGACCGCAGCACCCCCACGCTCTCGCCGGGCGAGTTGCAACGGCTTCGTCTCGCGACCCAGGTACGCTCCAATCTGTTCGGCGTCGTCTACGTGCTCGACGAACCCTCGGCGGGCCTGCATCCATCGGATACCGAAGCGTTGCTGCGGGCCCTGGACCGGCTGAAGGAATCTGGCAATTCATTGTTCGTCGTCGAGCACGAACTCGATGTCGTTCGCCACGCGGACTGGATCGTCGATGTCGGGCCGGCAGCCGGCGTGCACGGCGGACGCATTCTCTACAGCGGACCGCCCGAGGGGCTCAGGACGGTCCCGTCCTCGCAGACGCGCCGACACTTGTTTGGCGAATCCGGCTTTACCAGCCCGGTACCGCGCCCGCCCAAAGGCTGGCTGCGACTGCGCGGCGTTACGCGCAACAATCTTCACAACCTGGATGCCGATTTTCCGCTGGGCGTGTTCACCTCGGTAACCGGTGTCTCCGGTTCGGGAAAATCCAGTCTGGCCAGCCAGGTGCTGGTGGAACTGGTCACATCGCACCTCGGAGAGCCTACGCAAGCCGCAGATGAAGACAGCGAGGACCTCGAACGCACCGCCGTGCGCACGCTGGGTGGCCGTATCACGGATGGAATGCGCGGTATTCGCCGCCTGGTCCGCGTGGACCAGAAACCGATCGGGCGCACGCCGCGTTCGAATCTGGCGACCTACACCGGGTTATTCGACCCGATTCGCAAGCTGTTCGCTGCCACGAAGTCCGCGCGTGCACGGCGCTTCGACGCAGGACGTTTCTCCTTCAATGTCGCGAAAGGGCGATGCGCGACCTGCGAAGGCGAAGGCTCGGTGATGGTCGAACTGCTGTTCCTGCCCAGCGTATACGCGCCCTGCCCGACTTGCCATGGTGCGCGTTACAACGATGACACTCTGAAAGTGAAATACCGCGACCGCAATATTGCGCAGGTGCTGGGCCTGACGGTGGACGAAGCAGCCGAATTCTTTGCCGACGAACCCGCCGTTCACCATCCGCTCGAGGTCCTGCAGGAAGTCGGTCTGGGCTATCTGCGGCTGGGACAGCCGGCCACCGAGCTTTCCGGAGGCGAAGCGCAACGCATCAAGCTCGCCACGGAATTGCAGCGCGCGCACCATGCGGACACGCTCTATGTGCTCGACGAACCCACGACGGGATTGCACCCGGCGGACGTCGAAAAACTCATGAGCCAGCTGGAGGGCCTGGTGAATTCGGGCAATACCGTAATTGTCGTGGAGCACGACATGCGCGTCGTAGCCGGCAGCGATTGGGTGATCGACATGGGACCCGGTGCCGGCGACGAGGGTGGGCGCATCGTCGCAGCCGGTCCGCCCGCGGAAGTGGCCGCGTCAGTGGAAAGCCGCACGGCACGATATCTGTTGCGTTTCCTGGCCGAAGCCGCGCGCAGCGACGCGATCGAGCCCGCGTCGGTCAGAGGCCGGCCGCCAGTTCCCGCGTGAGTTGCGCCGCGGGAATCTCCTTGCATCCTGTCGCGTTCTGACCCGACCAGAGCGGCGAGAAATCGCCGGAACCTTCAGCTTCCGATCTGGCGCGAAGCGCTCCGATCGCAGAGGTGGCCAGTGGAAACTGCGGCGGCAGGTCACTGATCGGACCGAGTTCCTTCATGATCCTGTTCATGATGCCGCGCGCCGGCCGACCCGTGAACAGATTCGTCAGCGCGGTATGGCGGGCCGCTTCACTCTTGAGCGCCTGGCGATGCACCGCAGTGATGGTCGCTTCGGGACACAACAGAAAGGCGGTGCCGCATTGCACGCCCGCTGCGCCCAGCGCCATCGCAGCGGCGACGCCTTGGGCGTCCGCGATCCCCCCGGCCGCGATCACCGGTATTTTCACCGCGCGCACGACTTGCGGTACCAGCGCGAGAGTGCCGACCTGCGTGGTCAGGTTCTCGGACAGGAAGATTCCCCGATGGCCGCCTGCTTCCACGCCCTGTGCGATGACCGCGTCAACGCCGTGCGCCTCGAGCCAGCGCGCCTCGTCCACGGTGGTCGCAGAGCAGAAAATTTTTGAGCGCCACGTTTTCACCCGTGCCAGCAACTGCGCAGGCGGCAGACCGAAATGGAAACTCACCACCGCAGGCTGCTGCTCCTCCAGCACGTCGGCGAAGTCAGCGCTGAACGGCGCACGGCCAGGTCCGCTCGGAACGCTCGCAGGATCGATGCCGTATTGCTTGTAGTAAGGGGTCAGCGCGGCGCGCCATCTGGCTTCGCGTCCCGCATCGACGGTCGGGTTCGCGTGACAGAAGAAATTGACGTTGAAGGGTTTGCCGGTCTGTTCCTTCATGACGGCAAGTTCCTTGCGAAGGCCCTCCGCATTGAGCATTGCGCAAGGCACCGAACCCAGGCCGCCGGCGTTGGACACCGCAACAGCCATGGCACTGCCCTGGGCGCCCGCCATCGGCGCCTGGATGATGGGCAATTCGATGCCCAGAAAGTCGGTGAGTTTCATCGGCGTTTGTTGGCGCGAGGCGGCTGAAAGCGATGGGCGCCATTCTAATACATGCGTCTAATCCATGCGTCCATGGAACCTGGAACCCCAGTTACTTGCATAATGATAGTGACTTGGCTAGCATGCCGGCATGCGCCATAAAAACCTCGGCAAGATGCAATGCCCTATTGCCCGCAGCCTGGAGCGCGTCGGCGAATGGTGGAGCATGCTCATCATCCGCGACGCCCTGCATGGGCTGACACGCTTCGACCAGTTTCAGGAAAGCCTGGGCATAGCACCCAACATGCTCACGCGACGGCTGGGCGCTCTCGTCAAAGCCGGCCTGTTGCAGAAGCGCCGTTACAGCGAGCGGCCCCCACGTCATGAATATGTCCTGACCCAGCGCGGCCGTGATTTTCAGGCGGTAATCGTGGCGATGCAGGCGTGGGGCAACAAGCACTTTGCCCCCGAAGGAGAGAGCGTCTTGTTGGTGCATGCGACAACCGGCGCAGTCGCGGACCCGGTGATGATCGATCGCACGACCGGCCACCCGCTCGCCGGACCGGATTTCCGGGTTGCCCCCGGTCCGGCCGCCAGTGAAGCAACGCGGCGCAAACTCGCGGAAAGCGCATGGGGCCAGCCCGGTCGCGATGCGGCAACGGCATCGGCATCGCCTTTCGACCGTCGGGTCATTCGCAAGCGCGGAGCTCGAACGTGAGCACGCCGCTGGCGGCGGGTGCGCAAACCGGGGGCGTCGTGCTCAACCCTCGCACGCATATGCTGCTGGCCGGCCGCATCGTGCCAACATTGCTGCGCCTGGCATGGCCGAACATGCTCGTGATGATGGCGCAGTCCGCCACCGGACTGATCGAAACCTGGTTTGTCGCCAAACTCGGTACTGATGCGCTCGCCGGCATGGCACTGGTATTTCCTGGCTTCATGATGATGCAGATGCTCTCGGCCGGCGCAGTCGGCGGCGCCATCTCCGCGGCCATCGCGCGCGCGCTCGGCTCCGGCCGGCGCGCCGATGCCGACGCGCTGGTGATGCATGCGATCATTGTCAACATAGCACTCGGACTCGTGTTCAGCGCGCTGTTCATTGCATGGAGTCCGCAGTTATATCGTGCGATGGGCGGTGACGGCGCGTCGCTCGATGCCGCTTTGCGCTATTCGAATGTCGTATTCGCCGGCGCCGTGCTGGTTTGGCTGATGAATGCACTGGCGAGCGCGCTGCGGGGAACCGGAAATATGCTGGTACCTTCGATCGCCATTTGCGCCGGCGTGATTTTGCTGGTGCCACTTTCACCGGTGCTGATTTTCGGTTTGGGCCCCATTCCCGCGATGGGAATCGTTGGCGGCGGCCTGGCAGTCGTCCTCACCACGGCGCTTACCACCGCGGCGTTGGCGTGGTATCTGTGGTCGGGCCGCTCGGTCGTGCGTCCGGTTCTGCCAAAGCTGCGCCGCGTTCTGTTCATGGACATCCTTCGTGTGGGCGCGGTGGGTTCGATCAATACCTTGCAGACCACGCTGGTCTTTGCGCTTGCCACTGCCCTGGTGGGCATGGCGGGCGGACCCAACGCCGTGGCAGGCTATGGTACGGCGGCACGCCTGGAATATCTCCTCATCCCCTTGGTCTTTGGTCTCGGCGCGCCACTGGTAGCGCTGGTCGGTACGAATATCGGCGCGGGTCAGCCGGCGCGTGCATTGCGCATCGCGTTGATCGGAGGTGCCATCGCCTTTTTGCTGACGGAATCGATAGGCCTGCTGGTGGCGTTCTGGCCGCACGCCTGGCTGAGCCTGTTCGGAGACGACCCGCACATGCTGGACGCCGGAGAAAGTTATCTTCGCATCGTCGGTCCTACCTACGGCTTTTTCGGGCTGGGACTGTGTCTTTACTTCGCCTCGCAAGGCGCGGGACGATTGCTTTGGCCCCTGCTCGGCAGCTCCATACGCCTGCTCATCGGCATCGGCGGCGGTTGGCTGGTTTTGCAACTGACGGGCTCCATGGCGTGGTTGTTCGCTGCCCTGTCGCTAGGACTGGTGGTGTATGGCGTAACCATTGCGGCCGCCATCGCGTCTGGCGTCTGGTTTCGCCGCGAAGAGCGCGTTGCGCTGCGCGCAGCGAGCGGCGCCACAAAGCGCACGTCCCACAAAACTCATTTCTGAGGAGCATGCAAATGGGCAAACCGACCGCAATTGTCGTCGGCGTCGGTGCCGAGCAAGGCCTGGGCGCCGCGCTATGCCGGCGTTTTGCCCAGGGCGGCTATCATGTTTTCGTCGCAGGTCGCAGTGCCGGCAAGATCGAGCGGGTGGCAAGCGCCATCGCCGCGCAAGGCGGCAGTGCCGAACCGGTGCAAATGGACACCACGCGCGAAGAAGACGTCGTGCGCTTGTTCGAGCATGCGCTATCGCCCAGAGCCGGGCTGGACCCGCTCGACCTCGTGGCCTACAACGCGGGAAACAATCAAATGCTGGATTTTCGCGAGCTGCCGGCGCAGACGTTCGAAGATTTCTGGCGCGTGTGCTGCTTCGGCGGCTTCCTGGTGGGACGCGAGGCCGCGCGGCGCCTGGTCCCTTTGGGTCGAGGCACGATATTGTTCACCGGGGCGTCGGTAGCCTTCGCGGCAAGCCGGGATTCGCGCACTTTGCCGCGGCCAAGGCCGGCTTGCGCATGGTCGCGCAAAGCATGGCGCGCGAATTCGGCCCGCAAGGGCTTCACGTTGCGCATGTCGTAATCGACGGCGGCATCAACGGCGACCGGCTGCGCCAGCGCCGCCCGGAAATGGTCAAGGAACGCGGCGAAGACGGGTTGCTGGGCATCGACGCCATTGCCGAAACATTCTGGCAAATTCATCGGCAGCCGCGCACCGCCTGGACACAGGAGATCGACTTGCGACCTTACAAGGAGACGTTCTGATTCCGACGCGCGCCGCCCGCAACTAGCCTGCCGAGGCGCGCATGCCGTCGGGCGCGCCGCTACGCGCACTCAAGCGCTCGTGCACTTGCGTGACCAGTTCAATCGAGCGCAGGCGCGCACCCTGGTCGAAAATGTGCGCTGTGATCATGAGCTCATCCGGTTTCAGGGACTCGATGAAGGCCGCGAGCCCGCGTTCGATCGTCTCCACCGAACCGACGAAGGAAACCGCCAGCGAGCGCTCCACCATGGCGCGTTCGGCGGCGGACCAGTACGTATCGATGTCGTCGATCGGCGGCGGCACCTGACCGGGCGCGCCGCGTCTGAGATTGATGAACGACTGCTGCTGCGAAGTGAAGTGATAGCGCGCCTGCGCATCGGACTCGGCAGCGAGCACGTTCGCACCGAGCATGGCATACGGCCGGTCGAGTTGCGCCGAAGGCTCAAAGCGGCTGCGATAAATTTCCAGCGCCTGATGCATCAGGTCGGGAGCGAAATGCGAGGCGAAAGCGAACGGCAAACCCAGCAAGGCGGCGAGCTGCGCGCTGAACAGGCTCGATCCCAGCAGCCAGATCGGCACGTCGAGTCCCGTCCCCGGGACGGCGCGGATGGCCTGCCCGGGTTGCGCCTGCGCGAAATAATGCTGCAGTTCCTGAACATCCTGCGGAAACTGCTCCGCGCTGTCCTGCATGTCGCGACGCAGCGCCCGCGCCGTGAGCATGTCGGTGCCCGGAGCGCGGCCGAGCCCGAGATCAATGCGATCCGGATAGAGCGAGGCGAGCGTGCCGAACTGCTCGGCAACGACCAGCGGCGAGTGATTCGGCAACATGATGCCGCCGGAGCCGACGCGTAAGCGCTTTGGGCCGCCGGCAACATGGCCGATGACGATCGAGGTGGCCGCGCTGGCGGTCCCGGGCATGTTGTGATGCTCGGCAAGCCAGTAGCGCCGATAGCCCAGATCATCAGCACGCCGGGCGAGTTCCAGGGTATTGCGCAGGGCGACGGCTGCGCTTGCCCCCTTGGGGATCGGCGAAAGGTCGAGAATCGAGAATGGGATCATTGCGCGGGCTCTGAAATGCGAAGCGCGTCGCGCCCCGCGATCCCATCAGATATGGGCGATACGTGCGAAAGCAAGCGGCCTGGCGTATCGATACCGCGCGCTCGCATCAACGCACACGCCCACCCATGGCATCTGCCCGCAGCCGCCTCCGGGTTAACGCAGGCGCCCTGCGACCAGAGATGTTCAGTGCTTCTTTTCGGCCTTCTTCAGGCGTTTGGCTTCTTTTTTTTCTTTGGGCGTTTTGCTCGGCGCCTTCTTGACGTTCTTCTTCGCGTCCTGGCTCTTGCTCATGCTTCGTTCCCCTTGCTCGATGGTGATCGACGATTGCTCGCGCGGGCCGCGCCGCTTTGCGCCGCCGCCCGAGGGGCATGGTAAACCAAGCCGCCGCGGGCTGTGAAGCCATGTGCCGCCGGCGGGAGGGTGTCAGTGCGTGACGCGCATATACAGCATGGGCAGCTTTTCCGGCAGCCGGCGGATGTGATCCAGCACCATGTAGTTGCGCATGCCGAATATCCGCGAGACGTAGCGATCGGCCTTGGGATCAAGGCTCATGCAGTACGTGAAAATGCCGTGGCGGTTGTTTTCTTCCACGGCTTTCTTGGCGTCGAACACCAGATATTGCGCATCGTGTACGTCGATGTCCGAGGGTTCGCCGTCGGTCAGCAGCAGGATCAGTTTTTTGTGCGCGCGGCGGTCCTGCAGGAAGCCGCCAGCGTGTCGCAGCGCGGTGCCCATGCGCGTCGAAAGCTGGCCGGTCATGCCCGCCAGGCGGGCCTTGGGCAGCTCGCCATAGGGCCGGTCGAAATCCTTGAAGCGGTAATAGCCGACATCGTGGCGGCCATTGGACGAAAATCCATGGATCGCGAAACTGTCCCCGATGCGGGCCATGGCATCGGCCAGCAGCACGGTAGCTTCGCGCGCGAGATTCAAAACGCTGGTCGACGCGTCGGAGATCAGGTCGTTCGTCGATTGCGACAAGTCCAGAAGCACCAGCACCGACAGATCGCGTTGCTGCCTGCCGAGCATGGCGTGCACGCGCGGATCGGGCGGAATGCGCATGCGCAGGTCGATGGTGGCGTTGATGCATGCATCCAGATCGAGACGGTCGCCTTCCAGCCGCTTCTTGAGCCGGATCGGCCGCTGTACCTGCACCGCCTTGACCAGATATTTCACGCGGTTGACGAGGTCCTGGTTGCGATCGAGGATGGCCTCGACCGCGCGCGGATCACCTTCTGGCGCGGGTTTTTCGAGCAAGGTGCACCATGCCTGGCGTTCGCGGCCGATGATGTAATCCCACTCGTCGTAGCGGATCGGCGGCGACAGAGGTTCTTCCTTGAGCGCTTCATCGTGCCGCGAGGGCGCGGTGAGCTTGACCTGCTCTTCTTCCTGTGGCGGCGGTTCGGGACCCTGATCGCCTTCTTCCTCGCCGGTATTCGACTCGTCGTCGGAGAGGCGCGCGCCTTGCATCACGACATCGTCATCATCGGGCGAAGGCTCGCCCAGGTCGCCGAAATCCCAGATGCCCTGATTGTCGTCACGGTACGCCGGTTCGACCACATAAGTCTTGAAATTGAACTGCACGCGCATCTGGCCCATGTCGTTGCCCAGCAACCCGCCGAGCGCGCGGCTCATGGACTGCTCGTGCCAGTAATCGCGCTGCTCGAAAAACTGGCGGCGGCCCTTGACGACCCAGGGATTGTCATCCTCGAAATCTTCATCGATCAGCGCGCGCGACAGCCGCGCCATCAGCGATCCGGCGGTCACCGCGCCGCCCGCCTGGGCGACGTGGAAGGTTTTCCAGAGGTTACGCAGACCGGGAAATTCGCGCATGACCAGTTGCTCGACGCGCGCATCTTCGATCAAGGACACGAGCGCTACTTGCAGCGGCTTGAGGCTTCCGACGGGAAAGCGCTGTGCCGTATATACGATATGCGCCGCGGCGTGGGCGGCGGCAGCACGATAAAGTGCCAGACCGCTCTGGCCGCCGAATCCGCGGAATGACTGCGGCATGCGGATGGTCCAGCCGTCGATGGTCGCGCGCCGGCCCGAACTGACCCCTTTGGTGTGAATGACCGGCCGCAGCTTGATGTTGCGGCCCCATAGCGCGCGCAGATATAACGACAGGCGGCGTTCGACGTCCGGGAATACGGTCTGATCGACTTCCGCCTGCAGCGACTGGCGGCCCTCTTCGCTGTCGAGCATGAAGTAGCGCGCCTGCGCACTTGGATCGCGCATGTGCGATTGCACGCCAAGCATGGCCCAGCGTTGCAGGCCATCGAATGTCATCTGTTCGAGCAACCGGTCAAGCCGTTGCAAAATGGGCGCAATACCGGCCGGGGCAACACTTGCCAGTTCGGCGATGAAGGCGAGATAAGCCCGGTACAGCGCACCGTCCTGCAAGCGCCGCGCGGCGATGTTGCTGGTCGCGAAGATCTGCTCCGCCGTGCGAGTATCGATATGGGCATAGACAGCGAGCGCCGTATCGACCGCGTCGAACGCGGCTTGCTCGCCAACCTGGCGCGCCACGGCCGGCGTCTCGCGCAGATACGCCAGTACCACGCTCCAGCCCAGGCCCGCGGTGGCGAGTTCGCGCGCGCCTTCCAGATAGCGCCTCAGCCCGGTATCGCTGAACGAGCGGCTCGCCTCGAGCCAGCTCGACTGCAACAGCTCGCGCGCGTGCGCCCCGAGTGACTCGAGCAGTTCGCCGTAGTCGTCAAGTTTCGCCATGCAATACCGTGACTGTCGTGACGTCGTGACGGATTAAAAACAGGCGCGAATGGTCGCACCGAGCGCGTCGCGGATATCGGCGTCGTCGGTGATCGGGCGGATCAGCGAAACATGGCAGGCCGCAACCGGTTCCACGCCCTGGCCGATCAGCGAGCCGGCGTAGATCAGCATGCGCGTGGAGATGCCTTCTTCCAGCCCGTGGCCTTTCAGGTTGCGCGCGCGCTCGGCGATGCTCACCAGTTTGCCGGCGGTTTCCGGGCCGACCCCGGACTCGTGACTGACGATTTCGATTTCTATGTCCCGGCTCGGGTACGTGAAATCGAGCGCGCCGAAGCGCTGCTTGGTCGATTGCTTGAGGTCCTTGAGAATGCTCTGATAGCCCGGGTTGTAGGAAATCACCAACTG
>CBDDRM010000155.1:0-5647 GCA_965233135.1 uncultured bacterium
ACGCGGCAGCTTCGGCCGCTTCCTCAGCCGCCTCTACCAAGATGCGCAGTGTGCGCATCAACCACGGCTCATACGAGCACGCATTCTCCGGCGGAACTCTTCCCGATCAATCAAGGCCGCGGTGCCAGAATCGATGTCAGCGAGCCTGCGCATGATTTCCGCGTCCCATGCAGTGTCGACATCGGAATCTGCCGGTCCATCGAGGCTGGCAACCAGGCTTTGCGCCAGCTCCGCGCGCTCGGACTCCGAGAGGCTCAACGCCTCCGTGCGTACTTTTTCTAGTGCCAAGCTGCCCATGGGTTTCCCTCTGTGTTATCTCGTCAATAGAATAGCGCAGCCGATAACTACCTGCACTTTGTAGAAAAACGCGTTCGTGAGATTCAGCACTCGCCCGCCGCCGCATCCAAGTCACGCAAGACCTAAAAGGCTTCTGGGACCGCACCTACGCCGAAGTCAGAAAGGAATTAAAAGGCCGCTATCCCAAGCACCCGTGGCCCGACGATCCGCTCGCTGCCGTCCCGACCGCAAAAACCAAACGTCGGAGCGGGTGAACGGACGTTGCGACGTCGAACATGTGTCCACAATCTCATCGGCCTAACACGCAAAAACGTTTTGCAAAAATCTGGCACAACGCTTTGCTTCTTAAGGCCAATACGCCATTAGCCGCTTCTCTATCCGTGTTATAACATGGGCGTTGGTACGTCTATTTCCAGTTATGCGGCACCGAAAGGACAGAGAGGCGGATTTTATGGACACTGAGCGCGAGATCTCCGCGCATTACAGCCGCGGCAATCTTCTAGCCCGTCTCAACGCGGCGTTGGTAGAGGACGGCATTGATCCCGAGCACCCGACCATGGAGGCACTGGCGCCCTACGACCAATTTCACGGGCGTGGTCTGGAGGCGACGTTGGAGATCGCCGAACTCATGGAGGCAGGTCCGGCCGATCACATCCTGGACATCGGCAGCGGAATCGGTGGGCCCGCGCGCTACTTCGCGAGCCGCTTCGGTTGCAGGGTCACTGGAATCGACTTGACCCCCGAGTTCTGCGACGTTGCCCGCCATCTCACGCGTTTGCTCAACCTCGACGAGAGAGTCAGGTTCGAGCTCGGCGACGCGCTGGTGATGCCGTTCGCCGATGCCAGCTTCGACGGGGCTTACTCGATGAATGTCTCGATGAATATCGCCGACAAAGGCGCCTTCTATCGGGAGATCAGCCGGGTGCTGAAGCCGGGCGGGTGGCTGCTGCTCTCCGAGGTTGCGAAGGGCGATGGCGGAGAGCTGAACTATCCGACGCCTTGGGCGGCAAGCGCGCGTGCCAGTTTCTTATCGACACCGGAGGAAACCCGACGCGGCCTGCTCCAGGCGGGGTTCGACGTCGTTCGTCTGCAGAGCACCCTCGAGCAGGCGCGCGCTTTCAGCGCCCGCTCGCGCGCGATGGTCGAGCGCGGAGAGAAGCCGCCGCACCGCGCCGTGATGTTGATCCACGGTGAAGTCGCGAGTCAGGCAATGGCTAACACGTCACGCGGTCTACTGGAGGCGCGGATCATCCCGATCGAGGTCTTGAGTCGCAAGGCATCGTGACGCCGCATAACAAGCCAATGGAGCCGACGCGTGACCGCGCGGCTCATTGGCGACGTTAGGCGCCAAGAGGATCAAGCATGCTCAAGAGTCACATGGACGCCGTTGAGAACCAACTCTTGGCAACAAGCAGAATCCCAGCGAACTCCGGTCACAGCTTGCACAAGGGCACGCCGCGGGAAGCTTTCATAAAGCAGTACCTAGAAAGCCATTTGCCGTCGAATGTTGCTATCGGCAGCGGGGAGATAATCGATGCAACCTCTCGCCCTGGACAGCAACGGAATCAATACGACATCGTCATCTACAGACGGTCGTACCCTAAGCTCGATTTTGGCGGTGGCATTTCGGGATTCCTGGTTGAATCCGTGATCGCCACCATTGAAGTGAAGTCGGTCCTGACACAGGCAGAATTCGGTAACGCCGCAACCGCAGCGCGCAACTGCAAGGCGCTCGCACCCAATACTGTCAGCAGCTTTCGTACGGGGCACGTACCGCCCGGAGTCCTGAACTACGTCGTGGCATACGATGGCCCAGCCTCCATGCGAACAGTTCATGGCTGGATTTCCACAGAGTATGGGAAGCTAGGGCTCGGCGGCGCCCACCTCCCGGCGGATTCCAACACGCGCGTCAATACAAAGGCTGAAGCGCTTGATGCGGTATTTGTACTCGGCAAAGGCTTTCTCTACTTCGATAACGTCACTGCCGGCTTCATCGACGACGCCACCAGAGCCGCGAACCCAACTCTAAAGTGGGTTTTCTCGGACACTACGGCAGGGAGCCTGCTGCTGTTGTTCACGCTGCTGCAGGGGGCAACGGCAAACGTAGAAGCGAAATGGCTGAATCCGCTTCCATATCTATCAACATTCACAATCGCGGGCATTCAATGGGGCGCCTAACAAGCGGTTCCATGCGACGCATTCGCGCTACGCGCTCATGCGCGCGTGAACCGGAGCATTGAATGCCTTCGGAGGCAGGGGCATGAATGAAGAGAAATACTGGCTTGGTTACTACATTAGCTGGGTAATTATATTTGTTGGTTGCTGGATCTATGCAATTGCTACCTACGGATTCTTGTTTGGTGTCGGGTTGGGTTGGCTTCCGTCTGCAATCGTTGCGAGCATTGTTTCTCTATTGTGGCCTTTGCTACTTGTCGGGATAGCTGTTTTGGTCTTCTTGATACTAAAAAACTAAACGGGGCGGTATTTAGCAAGTTGCTCGGGCCGACGCCGGCTACAGCGGACCGTTTTCCAGTGTCGTGGTGGCAGCGGCGGCACAAGAATTTTAGAAGAAGCGAATCAAACGCGAATCAAACGGGCCAGGCTCAAAATATTCCGCCACCGCACAGTCGATCCCTCTGCCCGGAGACGGAAAAGGTGGCGGATATATTTTTCTGGGCGAGGCCTAGCTAGATGCGCGTGACAAAAATCTGTCACTATTTCTGTGTAGCCACTGGCCATACCCTACGATGAACTACTATAGCTTGATGGCCGAATACAACCGCTGGATGAACCAGAAGTTGTATGCGGTTTGCGCGAATATCCCCGACGAGAAGCGCAAGGCTGATCTTGGCGCGTTCTTCCGGTCGATACACGGCACGTTGAATCACATCCTGTGGGGCGACCGGATATGGTTGTGGCGTTTCACCGGCGAGCCGTTCGTGTTCGGGAAGATGGGCGAAGACATTTACGCGGATTTCGAGACGCTGCGCGGCGAGCGGGAAAAGACCGACGGGTTCATCCTCGATTGGGCCAAGAATCTGCGCGAGGACTGGCTGGCCGGTCCCTTTGAATTCACCAGCGTCCAGGACGGCTCGACGCGCCGCGGACCGGCCTGGGTTTTTGTGACGCAGCTATTCAATCATCAAACGCACCATCGCGGGCAGATCACTACCTTGGTCAAGCAACTTGGCTATGAACCAGGTATTACCGATATTCCGTGGCTCCCAGGTGTAGTCGAGCATGCGTGATGGGTCGACAACAGTGATGGAGGAACTTCCGAACATCACGCCTCTTTGCTACGATCTAAAGAGCAAGGAGGTCCTGTGAACGTGTCGCTTAAATTGCTTGGTATCGATCGGCTCAGCGTAGAGGAGCGGTTGGCGCTTGTTGAGGAATTATGGGATAGCATCGCGGAAGACAGCGCGGCTCTACCTTTGAGTGAGGCACAACGCGCTGAGCTTGATCGGCGGCTGGCAGATCATGAAGCACGACCTGATGACGTTATTTCGTGGGCAGATGTTAAGGATTCTATTGCGTCTCGCCTGAAGGGATGACCGCAAAGGTCGTCTTTCGGCGAGCCGCGCAGGCTGAGATGGACGCGGCGGCATTATGGTAAGAGGAGCGGTTACCGGGTCTGGGTTCGCAATTCTTAACAGAAATCGACCGCATAGTTCACCTTGTTGCCGAACATCCAGAGCATTTTCCGATAAAGCACCGCGAAATTCGTTGTGCCCTCGCTTTTCGTTTTCTCTACTCCATATTCTTTCGAGTTGAAACGCACAGAATCGTAGTGCTAGCAGTTTTTCACGCAAAGCGTGATCCTAAAATATGGCAGACACGTGCCTAGCCGTTCGCCACGGCTAAGGATGTTTTTTCAACATCCTGCTACGTTTCTTTTCGACTGAGGGCGTTGCTGAAACGCGAACTGCTCGGCGATGAACGCCGGGATGCGTTCATCGAGCCAATAGCGCGCACGCCACGGCCAGGGGCCGGTGACGAAGCCGACGTGGCCGCCGTGTTCGTAGCATTCCAGCGTTACCGACGCGGACAGTTCGCTTTGATCCGGAATGGCGGTCGGCTGCAAGAATGGATCGTCGCGCGCCTGGAGCAGCAGCGTCGGGACGGCGATACCCCGCAGATACTGCCGCGAGCTCGATGCCTCGTAGTAATGCCGCGCGCCGCGAAAGCCGTGCAATGGTGCGGTCACGTGTTCGTCGAAATCCCAGAATGTTTTTAGCGCGGCCAAATCCTGGATTTGCAGCGGAAGCGCGACCTGCCGGCGCTTTTGTTCTATCGATTCGCGCAGGCAGCGGAGCAGGGACCACTGATACAGCCGCGAGAAACCGAGGGTCAGCCGGTCGGCGGCCTTGGCCAGCTCGAACGGAACGGACACCGCGACGGCGCACACGAGCGGCGAGTCAGCGCCGGATTCGCCGAGCCACTTGAGCAGCACGTTGCCGCCGAGCGAGACGCCGATGGCGGCGAGCGGCGTATTGGGCTCGCGCTCTTGGAGTAATGCCGTGAACTGGGCGATGTCGCCGGTTTCGCCGGAGTGGTAGCTGCGCGGCAGGCGGTTCGGCTCGCCGCTGCAGCCGCGAAAGTGCATGAGCGCGCCGCGCCAGCCTTGGTCCGCAATCGAGCGTAGTATCGCGCGCGCATAGGTCGAGCGGGACGAGCCTTGCAGCCCGTGCAGCAGCAGCACAATGGGGCCGGTTCCGTCGCCGCACCAATCGACGTCCAGGAAATCCCCGTCCGGCAGCTCGACGCGCTCGCGGCGCAGCGCGATCTTGGGCGCGCGGCGGATGCGGTTGTGCCAGAGCGTTTGGGCGTGTGGCCCCTTGCACCACCAGGCGGGGCGAAACGGCGCAACCATCGCTACTCCCAGAGCGTGCGCCACCAGCGGCGGCGAGCCTCCGGGAGCGGGCGCGTGTCGGTCAATGGGAGTGGCGGAAGACGGCTGAGTATCCAGCCGGGTTGCGGCGGGGTCTTGCTGGAACCGCACGAGACGCCGAGGTGATTCGGGTCGAAGATTTTGACGAGCGTCGGTGTATTGCGATCGTCGGTGTACACGATACCGCAGTACTCCTCGCGATGATCCGCGCGCAGCAATGAATCGACAGCGGTGAGAAAGCGATCGAGCTCGTCGGGCTCGCGCGGTGCGGTGGGCAGCGACTCACCGATCGCATAGATATACCAGCCGTCCGGTTGCCGGCGCAGGGTTTCCCACAAGCGGGCGAGGTCGTCCCACGCGAGCAGACTGACGAAGCGCCCTTTGAGAGCGAGATAAAACGGTTGTGGGCCCGACATGGGCGACATTATGGAAGCTTGATGGAAACCCGTCTATGGCAAG
>CBDDRM010000156.1:0-12943 GCA_965233135.1 uncultured bacterium
TGCAGGACGATGTGTTCGTCGACACCACCCGTTATTCCTACCGGCTCAAGGCCTATACCGGCATTGCGAGCATTGGCTACAACTTTGCGCTCGGCGAATCCACTGCCCTGGACGTGTCCTACCGGGTGGCCTATTCCCGCCCGCATGATCAACCGCCCAGCGTGGTCACCACGAACACCATTGACTATGTGGACAACCAGGTGACGTTGTCGATCCTGTTCCGGTTCTAGGAGTCCCAAGCATGCACGGTTTGCGCCTTCCCATCCTTCTCTTGATCTGCGCGGGCGCGCTGCTTGGCGGCTGCTCCCAGGGAAACTCCGGCGACGAGGCCGTGACCGGATCGGCCGCTGTGCCCACGGGCCTGGATCGTTTTCTTCTGTTTCCAAATCCCATCGTCGAAACCAGCGGCAGTTTCGAAACGGATACGACCGCATATGCGCAGGCCTATTACGCGGCGGTCGATCCTTATGGCGAAAGAACCACGTTGACGGGCTGGAAAAGCAAGAACCAGTTCGGCATGGGCGGTCAGGAGTTCGTGGCGGTCTTTCGCGACGTGCGGGATCTTGGTTATGGCCGCCGCATGACCGGGCGGCGCAACGTCGACGGCAGCATTGCGTTTTTCGTGGAGAACTATCACGTCGCCAACGTGCCGGGTGGCTATTCGCAAATCAACGTCGACGCGGCGGTCGTTCGGGACGGCCAATGGCATGTGGGCACCAATGCCATCGAGTGGAGCCCGGGCCAATGCACGGCCGCGGATCCGGCGGACTGCGATCCTTCGGTCAGATTCACGAAGTACTTCAACTTCGATCCGGTCACCGGGCAGCGGCACAATACGCTCGACCTCGATGGCAGGGGGCCGAAGGCGATGCCCGGCATTTGCGTGAACTGCCATGGCGGGCGCGCCGATCCGCTGACACCGCAATCGCATTTTGCGCTGATGGAGAATTCCCTGTCACGCAAGCGCGGTGACGTGCAGGCCCGGCTGCAGGCCTTCCATGTGGACAGCTTTGAGTGGTCCGCAACGCCTGGCTTCACGCGGTCGGACCAGGAGGCGGTGCTAAAGATATTCAATCAGTGGGTGTTGTGCTCCTATCCTGGAGGCGGAAACGTCAGCGGAAGCTGGGGAAGCTGTGCGCGGCCTGCCGCTGGTGCCAACGAATGGCAGGGTCCGGCTGCCGCCCTGATCCAGAACTGGTACGGCGGGGTGGCCACGCCGAATGCGCAGTTCGCCGATAACTATATTCCCGCGGGCTGGAACACCGGTGCTGCGAATGTACAGCTCTACCGCTCTGTGGTCGCGCCCTATTGCCGAACCTGCCATCTGCTTCGCGGCAGCGCGAATCAGAGTGACATCGATTTCGACAGCGAAGCGAAATTCAGGGGCTACGCGTCGCGCATCAAGAGCCATGTGTTCGATCGCGGCAACATGCCTCTTGCATTCCTGGTCTATCAGGAATTCTGGCGCTCCAACGGGCCCTCGATCCTCGCGAGCTACCTCGATTCCGTTCTCGGCACCGGCACCGCCACAACGGCCGGTGGTGCCGTCAGGCAGCCGGGAAGACCCGTCGCCGAGCCCGGTCCGAACCGCATGGTGCGCAGGGGTACCAACGCCACGCTGTATGGTGGCGACAGCCTGTTTGCCACAAGCTATAACTGGACACTGGATTCCTCGACGCCCGGCGCAACCATCTCGAACGCGAATTCGCCGACGGCGACGTTCTTCTCGAATTTTGCCGGCAACTATGTCGTCCATCTGGCCGTGACAGGTGGCGGGCAATCCGACACGAAAGCAGTGACGATTACGGTCGACGACAACTTCCGCGATCCTGCCACGCTGAAGTTCGCACACGTCAAGGACGTGCTGCAAAACGGCTCTACCTGTACCACCTGCCATCTGCCGCGCTCCCTGGTGCAGCCGTCCGCAACGCCGCCGATCGCGTTCACCGACTTCGACCGCAATCGCAGCGGTACGGTGGATGCGACGGACGAAGCCTGGTTCATCAGCGAGTTGATGGGTCGGGTGAATTTCACCGAGATTCACGACAGCGCATTGTTGCGCAAGCCCAGCGGCAGCCATCACAACGGGGGCACGCTGTTCAACCTCGCCACCTATGCCGGGCTGTCGAACTACTCGACGCTCTACAACTGGATTCTGAACGGCGCGCCCAGTGGCGGCGTAGTGGCCAGCGCTGGAGCAGACAGCACGGAGAATGTGGCATTCGCCGGTTCGCCTGCTGCTGCCGCAGTTGCACTTGACGCCAGCACCAGCATTGCCGCATCAAGTTTCGCCTGGACCTTAATTTCGTTCGTGCCCGCCGCGCACCCCAATGGGACGCCTGCGACCGGTATCTCGCCTTCGATAAGCAATCCAGGCGCGTCGACGGCATCGCTGAACGTGTTCGACAT
Organism: uncultured bacterium; assembly: GCA_965233135.1. GTDB lineage: Bacteria > Pseudomonadota > Gammaproteobacteria > Burkholderiales > JACQAP01 > JACQAP01. The sequence goes on from CBDDRM010000156.1 coordinate 2,410, forward strand.
AGGAACATACGTCGTGCGCCTCACCGTAAGCAACGGCGCTGACACGGATTTCACGGAACGCACGATCACGGTGACCGAGACGGCCGTGACGGCGACAGCCTCCCCAAGTGGGGTGCAGTCTCTGACATTCGCGGGAGTGCCCGCCACCTCTTCGATCAGTCTGAATTCGGCAGGGACCACAGGCAGCCCGCTGTCCTATTCGTGGGCTTATGCGCCACTGAGTGCGACGAGTTGCGGGACCATCAGTAACGCCGGGTCGGCCACTGCCACCCTGACCGTGCCGGAGACGGCAATCGGGCAGACGTGCACGTTGCGGTTGACTGCCGCCAATGTTTCGACGACTGACTTTGACGATACGACAATTACCATCGCCGCTGCAGCGGGACAGAATCCCAATGCCAGCTACACCGCGACCACGACCACGCGCTGTACGGTAAGCAATGGTGCGACTTCTACGCCATCAGCCGACTGCACGTGGGCAGGTAGTCCATTCAACGCAACGATCGGATTGGCGGGCAGTGCAAGCGGTACGGGCACACTGACTTACCAGTGGTCCGTCACGTCTGGCCCGTCGGGATCGTCGATCACGAACAGTACGTCGTCGTCAGCGACGCTGAACCTTGTCAACGACGGGACCTATACGGTGCAGTTGTTCGTGGACAACGGTGCGCTGAGCACCGGTACGACGGTGATCAAGAATATAACGGTTTCGGCCAACGCGACATTCGTGCAGGACCGGTCGGTTTTCACCGGGTCTGGATGTGCCACGGCAGGGTGCCATTCGATCGGTAATCCGCCGCCGGTTGTCGCGGTGAATTCCGGCAGCGCGCCATCTTGGGACAACGTGAACGATACCGGTGGCAACACGCTGCACGATCGAGTCGTCGCGCGCGTCAATTTTGCCGCGCCTGCGTCCAGCTTGCTTCTGCTCAATCCACTGGGCAGTTCCGCCGCGCCGAATACCAACGGTCATGGCGGCGGACAGCTATTCGCCGACGAGAACGATGCTGACTATATTACATTCCTGACATGGATCATCGGGGGTGCGCCGCCATGATCCAATCCATTCTAATGAGGACAAAGGACGCCTGCGTTAGTGCAGCCGGCCTTTGAATATAAGACTGCTCAGTAATCCTTGCGCGGCCCGCCGTAATCCTCCGACGGAAACACGAACGGCGGGGTGCGGCCAACCAGCGTTTCGATGAGCATCAGTTCCTGGTCGGTGTGATTAATGAAGGGGGCTTTGCGAATGACCTTGCCATCCTTCGGTTTCGCCAGGATGTACAGGGGCTCATCGTGATGCTTAGAGGTCACGGTCTTCCTGGCGTTCGGATCGCTGATGGCATTGATGTCCGTCACTCCGTAGCACGTGCAGAAATAGGTCTGTTCGGGATCCGTTTCCGCATAAACTCCTGTGCCGCGAATGCCGATGGTGGCAGTCGCCGTGGCGAAACGCTGGGGCTTGTTCGGGCCGAAGACGGCCAGCACCTTGCCGGTAAGCAGGCGCAGGGCATCGGTCACAACATTGTTCGACGTTTCCCGGCCCAGGTTCATGCGGCTGGATTCGCGCAGGATAAAGGCGCTCACGCCGCTCACGAACACCACTTCCGAACCTCTTCCGGTTTCCACGGTATCGTTGCCGCCAATCCGGGTTTTCAGCGTGGCCGGTGTGCCGTTGACTTTGACGTCGCCGCTTAGCCGGTAGATGGAGCGATCGGGCGGCAGTTTCGCGGGTTTCTCGCCGAGGACATCGGCAAGGACTCGGTCGACGCAAAGTGTAGACAGGACGCCAGCGCCCAGCAACTTCACCAGCAGGCGCCGCCGGGGATCATCGGGATCACGGTGCAGGTACACAAAAGCCCCCCTTCGAGTATGACTGCCTGTATTCGGTCTTTTTTCTTCTTGCAATCCGCTTCCAGTGTACCGGCGCCGCAGGGAGACTGGAAGTAGATCGAGTCCGGCCAGGCCGCAAAGGCAGTTCGCTTTCGCCGGGACGCGACGTACAATCAGGCCCGATGATCACTTGAAAGGCAAGCGCATGAGCGAGGAACATCTCGTCATTGCCGGCAGGATGCTCGGCGCCATTCTGGCGGGCGGGCTGATCGGATTGGAACGCAGTTTTCGTGGGCGCCCCGCCGGTTTTCGCACGCACACGCTGGTCTGTCTTGCCTCGGCGGTATTGATGCTGATTCCCGGTTTCACGGGGCACTGGATTCATTTCAATGACACCGAAAGCGTCACCTTGGATCCGACGCGCATGGCACAGGGCATCATGACCGGGATCGGTTTTCTCGGCGCCGGTGTTATTTTCAAGGAGGGCATCAGCGTGCGGGGGCTGACCACGGCCGCTTCCATCTGGATCACGGCGGCACTTGGCATTCTGATCGGTATCGGATTCTATTTCCCGGCGACCGTAACCACTGCACTGGTGCTGTTCGTGCTGTCGATCTTCCACTGGATCGAAGCGCGCATGCCTACTCAGAACTATGCGCGGCTGGAAGTCGCGTTTCGCCGCGCGGCAGGCTGGGACGAAACGGAGTTGCGCTCGGAGCTCAAGGCGCATGGATTCAGCGCAGCCCACTGGACTTATCGGGTCACGGAAAGCACGAACCTGCTCGAGTACCGCATGATGATTCATACGGCACACCCGCAGAATTTCCAGAAACTCGCGAACAGTCTGACCGCCAATCCCCTGGTGATCGAGTTTCGCATCGCGCCTTCCGGCGATTGACGGAGACCCGGTCAGCGGTGTTTGTTGACCCCGGGCCCGCCGGGAGGTGTGGGGCCGAGCCATCCGAGCAACCTGGAAATCAGTTTCGAGCTCTGGCGTAATTTTTCGCGCGCTGCGGGGATGGAGAGTTTCGTGTCGCGGTGGCGCATGTAGACGATATTGAGTGCCGCCACCGTGCCGAAATGATCGAAAATCGGGAAGCAGATGTCCACCACGCCACTGATCGTGTCGCTGGGGCCCTCGTCGTAGCCGCGCTTGCGAATCGCATCCAGGCGCTTGTCCAACTCGCGCCGCCGGACCTGCCGGTCGCGTCCGGTGCCGGACAACTCGGTAAGCAACTGCTCGCGTCGGTTGCCATCCTGGAACGCCGAAATTACGCGCGCGGAGACGCGGTCATCGCGAAACGGAAAATGCGAGCCCTGGCGTACCGAGTAGCTCATGGGTTCGGGGGATTCGGCACGCGCCAGTACGACGAGGCGCTTGTCGTGATGCACGCACAAGTGATTCGACTGCCCGGTATCGCGCGCCAGATCCTGCATGTGCGGCATTGCACAATCGAGTAGCCTGTCCACAGGTGGGTGCAAGTGAGCGAGTTCGAAAAGGCGCAGCGTGAGCAGATAAGTAGCATCCGCTTGTCGGGCCAGGAACCCCCTGCGAACCAGGACGTCGAGCATGCGGAACAGCTCGTTTGGCGTGCGGTCAAGACGCCGCGCGATCTCTTGCAGGTTCAGGCCGTGCGGCGCGGCCGCGAGCAATTCAAGCACATCCAGACCCTTTTCAAGGGCCGGAGCGGAGTAGCGCGCTTCCTCGGCTGTTGACAAGCGGGCACCCGGTTTTTATATTTGAAATATCATTTTATCTGTAAACTACAGCTTCGCGCAGGCATTGCGTTTTCAGCGCGGCAGCATCGGGGCAGTCAGACGACACTGTGTGCGGTGTGGCATTCCCCGTTCCTTGCATTCAGTCCATAAAAATCGATTCAATAACGTCCGGAGGAAACAATGCAGACCATGCGTACGTTCAAACGCAGCGCCGCGGTACTCGGTTCGCTGCTGGTTTTTAGTGCCGCCGCCTACGCAGCGGATCCCTCGACGTTCCCGGCCCCGACCGGCGACAAGAGCATCGTCCCCGGGGGCGCAAAACTGGAACTCATTTTCGATGGCGGCTGCATGCTGACCGAAGGGGTCGCGGCCGGCCATGACGGCATGATTTATTTCAGCGACATCACATTTACCAAGTTCTGCCGCGATGCGAGCGGCAAGTACGCCCAGGCCGGCAATATCTGGAAGTACAACCCGAAGAATGGAGAAACCACGATTTTTCGCTCGCCCAGCGGAATGTCCAACGGCCTGAAATTCGATCGCGAAGGCAATATGATCGCAGCCCTCGGCGCGGATTTCGGCGGGCGCATGTTGATCAAGACCGACATGAAATCCGGCAAGAGCATCATCCTTTCCGGCCTCTACGACGGCAAGCCGTATAACGCGCTGAACGACATCACCATTGACGAGAAGGGCCGCATTTACTTCACCGACCCGCGTTACCTCGGTCATGAGGGCGTCTATCAGGCGGGTTTTGCGGCCTATCGCCTGGATACCGACGGTACCGTGACTCGAGTGGCGACCAACTGCGGCAAGTGCAACGGCATACTGATTTCGCCTGACCAGAAGACCATGTACATCGTCAGCAATGACAACGGCTGGCTGGAATTTCAGGATCTGAAGAAGGGCGAGAGCACCGTGCAGAACTCGCATCTGTTGCAGGCCTATGACGTGGATGCGCAGGGCAACCTCAGCAACCGCCGCGTAGTGATCGACTACGGCAAACTCGACAAGCCATGCAGCGGGCCGGATGGCATCCTCGCCGATGCAGAAGGTAACATCTGGCTGGCATCGCGCTGCGAGCACCGCCCCGGTGTGCAGGTCATCAATGCGCAAGGCAAGGAACTGGCCTATATTTCGACCGGCACCGAAATGCCGACCAACATCGGCTTCGGCCGCGGATCGGATTCCAACCTGCTGTATTTGACCTCCGGCAAGAGTCTGTACAAGATTCGCGTGGGCAAGAAGGGATATCAACTTCCCTGAGTCTTGCGCATGAACCATCGGTCGCAGGGGTCAGACCCCTGCGGCTATTTCATAGCACGGGAGCATGTTCATGAGTAACGCGCAGCGAGCCGTCACCGGCAAGATCTATAAGGTCCTGAGTGAGGCGCAAGTGGACGCTTTCAACCGGAACGGCTATCACTTTCCGGTACGTGCGATATCCGAGGCGCAGGCGGACGCTTATCGCGAGAAACTCGAAAATTTCGAGTTCGAGCACGGCCTGATCATGAAGACGCCGTATCGCACCAAACCGCATATGGTGTTCAAGTGGGCCAACGAGTTGATCCGCAATCCGCGGATCGTGGATGCCGTGGAAGACATACTCGGCCCCAATCTGCTGGTCTGGGGCACCAGTTTCTTCATCAAGGAACCCAATGATCCGGCTTACGTGTCCTGGCATCAGGACTCTACCTATTGGGGTCTTTCGCACCCCGATATCGTGACGGCATGGGTCGCATTGAGTGTGAGCGACATTCCCAATGGCGCGATGCGCGTCATTCCGGGCACTCATCTGAAAGACCAGTTGCCTCACCAGGACACTTTTGCCGACAACAATCTGCTGACACGCGGGCAGGAAGTCGCAGTCGAGGTGCAGGAAGACAAGGCGGTGGACCTCACGCTCGCGCCGGGCGAGATGTCTCTGCACCACGTGCGCATCGTGCATGGTTCCGAACCCAATCGGGCGCACTATCGCCGGCTGGGCCTTGCCATCCGCTATGTACCGACCTATGTGCGCCAGACTGAAGGGCCGCGGGATTACGCAACGCTGGTGCGCGGCACGGACGACTACCATCACTTTCAGTACGAGCCGGAGCCGCGCGTGGATCTTGGCGCGCAGGAAGTCGCCGAGCACAAGCGCGTTACCGACGAGGCCAACAGGATCCTGTACCGGGGTACAGACAGGATCAAGAGTTGAACTGCGGATTGTCGCCGCTGGATTCGGAACAACGCCAATGACGCGCTGGATCCTTTTGTTGCTCGTCGGTTCGGTTCTGCCGGGTTGTCAGAAGACTACGGAGCAAACCGGCGCCGGCCAGGTCGCGGCTGCCAACGCGACGACCTGGAAAATGATGTCGCTGTGGGGCGCCGGCACATTGCCGCAGAAACTGAACGAACAATTCGCCGAGCGCGTAAAAGTCATGAGCGCGGGCCGTCTGGTGATCGAAGCGCTGCCCGCAGGTTCCATCGTCGCCGCAACGGAGAGCCTGGATGCCGTGAGTTCGGGCGTGCTCGATGCGCAGCAAGGCGGCACCGGTTACTGGCCAGGCAAGGACGCGGCTTTTTCGCTATTGGGCGACCTGCAGGGAAGTTGGGAGTATCCGCGTCAGGCGCAGAACTGGCTCGAATATGGAGGCGGCAAGGAGCTGGTGCGCGAGTTGTACGCGCGTTACAACGTGTACTTCGTGACCGGCATCTGGTACGGCGCGGAATCGCTGGTGTCCAAGCGGCCGATACGCCAGCTCGATGATTTCAAGGGTCTCAAAATGCGCGCGCCCGTCGGCATGGGGCAGGACATCTTCAGCAGACTCGGCGCGGCCCCGGTCAATCTTCCCGGCAGCGAGGTCTACACCGCACTGGAGCGCGGCGTCGTGGATGCTTCCGACTGGGGCACCCTTTCGATGAATCAGGACCTCGGCTATCACAAACTCGCGCGCTACCCGACGTATCCCGGCTTTCATTCCATGCCCATGGGTGATGTCGCGGTGAACATGAAACGATGGAATGCGCTGCCGGAGGATCTCAAAGCCATTGTCGAAGTGGCCGCCCGTGATCTTAGCCGCGAGATGGTGGAACGAAACGGCCTGGAGGACATCCGTGTCGCCAACGAAGCGGCCCGGCTTGGCTTCGAGCCGATCGCCCTGCCGCCGGAAGAGCGGCGCAAGTTCCGCGAGCTTGCACGCAGTGTCTGGAAGGAATATGCCGGACGTAGTCCCATGGCAAAACGCGTCTATGACTCGCAAATCGCCTACCTGCAGAAACTCGGTCTTCTGAATTAGAATCCGGCACAGAGAAAAAGGGCCCAAGCAGGCATCGCCCGCTTCGCCCATACAACCGAGGGCCAACGATGGCCCCGTGGAGGAGCATGTCCAGCATCGCACCGGTTGCGGACCTTGCCGACAAGGCGCTTGAGCGCTTCACAGGCAGAGTCGGCCATCTGACGAGCTATGTATTCCTGATCATCGTCGCCATTACCACCTTCGAAGTGGTCATGCGCTATTTCTTCCGCTCGCCGACCATCTGGGTGCATGAATTCAGCATCATGCTGGCGGCGATCGCCTTCGTGGTGGGCGGGCCGTTGGTGCACCAGCATCGACGGCATATCACCATCAGCTTTTTCTATGAGCGCATGGGACCGCGATTGCGCCACTGGGTGGATCTGTTCGGTTCGGTGCTGATCATGGCGTTTCTCGCGCTGCTGTCCTATACGACCATCGAGCAAGCCGTGGCATCGCTTGCCACGCGGGAAACCTCGGGCACCGCGCTGAACCTGCCGATTCCCGTTGTATTGAAAATGCTCTTTGCCGCCTGCGTCCTGCTGATGCTGGCACAAAGCATCCTGCACCTGGTGACCGACGTCAGGAAACTCCGTGTGACGCGCGATGAGCATTGAATGGCTCACCTTGCTCATGTTCGGCGGCATGATCGTGTTGTTGATGCTCGGTCTGCCGCTTGCCTTCGTCACCGGACTGATTGGCGTTGGCGTCACGGTTGCCTTGTTCGGCCTGGACGGTCTGCAACTGGTGGCGAGCCGCATCTACAGCTTCATGAGCGAGTACGTCCTGGTGTCCGTGCCCATGTTCATCATGATGGCCTCGCTCATGGAGCGTTCCGGGGTAGCCAAGGATCTGTTCAACGCGATGCGCGTCTGGGCGGGTCGCCTGCCCGGTGGGTTGGCGATCCAGACCATGGTGGCCGCCACGATCATGGGCGCGATGACCGGCATCATCGGCGGTGAAATCGTGCTGCTCGGTCTGATCGCGCTGCCGCAGATGCTCCGGCTGGGATACGACCGCAAGCTTGCCATCGGCACCATCTGCGCGGGCGGATCTCTGGGCACGATGATTCCGCCATCGATCGTGCTGGTGATTTACGGCCTCACGGTGAACGTCTCGATCGGCGACTTGTTCGTTGCCAACCTCATTCCGGGCCTGCTGCTCTCCGCGGTGTACATGGGCTACATCTATGTGCGCTGCCTGCTGAATCCCGCGCTCGGACCTGCCGCGCCCGAGCACGAGCACGCGATTTCGATGCTCGACAAGCTCAAGCTCATGAAAGGCCTGCTGCTGCCGATGCTCGTGATCGCGGCAGTGCTGGGCACCATTTATCTGGGTATTGCGTCGGTCACGGAAGCGGCGGCGATGGGGGTGGTCGGCACCCTGTTCGCGTCACTGATACGGCGCGAACTCAATTGGCGGATGCTGCGCGAATCCGCCATGCAGACCATGACGACCTGCGGCATGCTGCTCTGGCTTTCGTTCGGCGCGACGGCGATGATCGGTGTCTACAATCTCGCAGGTGGCCCCTCGTACATCCGCGCGATCATTACCGGACTGGACATGCCTCCCTTGGCGGTCATCATGATGATGATGCTGATCCTGATTGCGCTGGGATGCATCATGGACTGGGTCGGCATCTGCCTGCTCACGATGCCGATTTTCGTGCCCATCGTCGTGGCCATGGGTTTCAGCCCGGTCTGGTTCGGCGTGCTGTTCTGCCTGAACATGCAGCTTTCTTATCTGTCGCCGCCGTTCGGACCCGCCGCGTTCTATCTGAAGGGTGTCGCACCCCCGGATATTTCGCTCAATGAGATTTTCTCGGCGCTCTGGCCGTTCCTCATCCTGCAGTTCGCGGTGCTGGCGCTGGTGGTAGCTGTTCCCGACATCGCCATGTGGCTTCCTTCGCTGAACGATTGACATGAAATTTCTCGCCGCGGTCCTGAACCAAATCAACACACCGATGACGATCGAAACGCTGGATATGGCGTCTGTGTCTCCCAGCGACGTGCTCGTCAGAATCCGAGCCAGCGGGCTGTGCCATACCGATCTCGAGGTCATCCAGGGCTCGCTTGCGTACCCTCTGCCGATCGTTCTCGGCCACGAAGGCGCGGGTGTCGTCGAAGCCGTGGGCAGCAGCGTGACGCAAGTGCAGGTGGGCGACCATGTCGTCTGTTCCTGGAACCCGCATTGCGGCCACTGTTTTTATTGCGAGCGCGACCTGCCGATCCTGTGCGAACCGTTCGCGCGCAATCAGCCGAAGGGTTTTCTGCTCGACGGGCGCTCGCGCATGAAGCGCGGCGACGAGCCCGTGCACCATTACTCGGTCACATCAACTCACGCGCAGTACACGGTGGTGCCCGAATCCGGCGCCATCCCCGTTCCCGCCGAGCTGCCATTCGATCGCGCATGCATCATCGGCTGCGGCGTAATGACCGGGGTGGGCGCCGTCGTGCGCAAGGCAAAGGTGCAAGCCGGCGCGAGCGTCGTCGTGATCGGCTGCGGGGCGGTCGGGCTGAATGCGTTGCAAGGGGCGAAGCTGGCCGATGCCGGCCGGATCATCGCGGTGGATGTCGGCAAGGCCAAGCTCGAGCGTGCCATGGCGTTCGGTGCCACAGATATCATCGAGGGTTCAGACGCAGGGGCGCTGGAGCAGATCAGGGCACTCACGCAAGGGCGCGGCGCGGATTATGTGTTCGAGGCCGCGGGCAACAGGGCGACATTCCGGTTGTCGGCCGAAGCAGTTCGCCCCGGGGGCCAAGTAGTGTGGCTGGGCAAGATCAACGTGAATGAGGACGTAAGTTTTCGCTGGGGAGCGCTCATGGGGGAGAAACGTTTTGTTCGCTCAAGCTATGGCGATGCGCGACCGCGCCGGGATTTCCCCTGGCTTGCCAACGAGTATCTCGAGGGGCGCCTCAAGCTCGACGAGCTGATCACGCGGCGGATCACGCTGGGCGAGATCAACGACGGCTTTGCCGCCATGACACGGGGTGAGGCCGTCCGAACCGTCATTACGTTCTAACGATTGCCGCTGATGGTAAGGTCGCGGATTTCGAGCATCGCGTACTAAAACAGGGTTTCAGGTTGTTCGACCGGCAATGCGTCAAGTTTGATCGCAATCCCTTCGCCGTCGCTGCGGACCACGACGAAGTCAAGCAGGTCGCTGGCGCTGAGGTTGCGCTCCTGGTGAGGCACATACGGTGCGAAGTAGACGAAGTCCCCGGGCCCCACTTCAACCCGAAATTGGAGCCGCTCTCCCCAACGGATCTCGCTGCGGCCGTTTACAATATACACGGCGACTTCGTGACGCCCGTGATGATGCGGACCGGTCTCTGCGTTCGGGAGGAGAGTCACCGTACCAATCCACGTTTGACAACCGCCGCTGCCAACAAAGTCGAACGTCGTCGCGCGGCCTGCCGCGTCGCGTGAAAGCCGCGCTCGTTCGGCTGCATCGGCGCGAATGACTTTCACGCCCTCGGTTCTCCAGTTCATATGTTGCGGCTCCTCTGGCGCATCCTTACGGTCCCGAACGGTGTGTGCTATAGCGATCAACTGTCTACTATAGAGGAATAGTTTGTCCACTAAAGATGACACCCGTAATGTCGCCCGCGCGATCCGGCAGCGCCGCGAGCAACTTGGGTTGACGATCCGCGGACTCGCCGCCAAAAGCGGCGTTTCACCATCCATGATTTCCGACATTGAGA
>CBDDRM010000157.1:0-3779 GCA_965233135.1 uncultured bacterium
TTCGCCGCCTTGCTGTGCTTTTCGGAAAAGCTGGAAAGCAGGGTCGACCGCGTCCAGTTCTGGCTCGATGCGGCAACGGTCATGGTCGGCAGCGCCACCCTGGTCTGGTACTTCCTGCTTCAGCCTCTCACGCAGGCGAGCTACAGCTCCACCCTGGAACAGGTGTTGACGCTGGCGTACCCCTTGGGCGATACATTGCTGATGTTCGGCGTGGTGACGTTGTTGTTGCGGCATCGGCGCGACAAATTTCGAGCGCCCCTTGCCTGGCTGGTGGTCGGCATGGTGTTCCACTTCATTGCGGACGTTTCATTCGCCTACCAGACCCTGCAGGGAAACTACGAACCGGGCGGCATCAACGGCGCGTTGTACAACAGCGCCTATTTCCTCATGCTCGTGGGTGCGTATCTCGAACTTGCGCATGCGCCGGACGGGCCTGCGGCGGGCGAAGACGATGAGCGGCCTGCGCGCGGGTTCAGCCCGCTGCCTTATCTGGCGGTGGGCCTCGCTTATACGTTGCTGATCGTCGTTTCCCGCCCTCATTGGGGTGCCCCGCTCGGTGGGCTGATTGTCGCGGCAGTCCTGCTCACGGGGCTGGTCATCGCGCGCCAGGTGCTCGCCGTGCAGGAAAACGCCAGGCTGCGTGCCGAGCAAGCGAAGCGCGAGACGGAGGCGCGCTTTACCTCCATGGTGCGCAATTCCTCGGACGTCATCAGTTTGCTGGGGCCGGACAACGCGTTTCGCTTCGTCAGCGCGTCGGCGGAGCACGTCTATGGTTACGCGCCGGAGGCGCTTCTCAAAACCTCCCTGTTGTCGCTCATTCATCCCCAGGATCAAGCGCACGCCGCTAACTTTCTGCAAGACGCACAGATGCGCCGTGCGAGCGGTACCGCATCTACCGAATGGCGCCTGCTGCATGGCGATGGGCGCTGGAGGAATGTTGAAACGATCGTCACCAACCTGACGGGCGATCCGGCCGTCGGTGGTCTCGTACTGAACAGCCGCGACGTCACGAAACGCAAGCAGCTCGAACAGCAATTGCGCCATCTCGCCTTCCATGACCCGCTGACCCAGCTTGCAAACCGGACGTTGTTCAGGGTACACGTCCAACATGCGCTGATGCGTGCGAGCCGGAACGGGCACGCCGTATCCGTGCTGTTTCTCGACCTCGACAATTTCAAGGTGATCAACGACAGCATCGGGCATGCCGAGGGGGATACCCTGCTAAAGGAAGCCGCTACCCGGCTGCTTGCCTGCAGTCGTCCGCACGACACCGTGGCACGCCTTGGCGGGGACGAATTTGCGTTGCTGATTGACGATCCGCTGGATCAGGACGATCTCGTCATCATGGCCGAGCGCATCGCCGCTGCATTGGCGGCGCCCTTATCGTTGACCGGCCGGGAAGTCAGAATGACTGCGAGCATCGGCCTTGCGCAGGGCAAAGGCAGCGACGCGGATGCGCTGTTGCGTAATGCGGACGTTGCCATGCATTCCGTTAAAAGCGGCGGTAAACGCGGTTACGCTCTGTTCGAGTCGCGCATGCACGCCGCCGTGGTGGAACGCGTGGACCTCGAGGCGGATTTTGCCAATGCGCTTGAACGCCAGGAGTTCAGGCTGCTTTACCAGCCGATCATCGAACTGGAGACCGGGGCCTGCGTGGGCGTCGAGGCGCTGGTGCGCTGGCATCATCCGCAGCGCGGCGTCGTGCCGCCGGCGGTATTCATCCCGCTTGCGGAGGAAAATGGCGAACTGATCGTCCGCCTCGGCCGCTGGATCCTCGTGGAAGCCGCCCGCCAGGGCAAGATCTGGCAGGAACGCAATCCCGCCGGCATGCCGTTTCACATCGATGTAAACATCTCGGTGCGCCAATTGCAGTTTTCCGATCTGGTCAGGGATGTCGCCAGCGCCGTGGAGGCGTCGCAGCTCGATCCACGCCTGCTGGTCCTGGAAATCACGGAAAGCGCGCTGATGCAGAGGACGGACCAAATGCTGCGCACCCTGAACGAACTCAAGAGCATGGGCGTGCAACTGGCCATCGACGACTTCGGCATGGGTTACTCCTCACTGAGTTACCTGCATCGATTTCCGGTCGACATCCTGAAAATCGACAAGTCTTTCATCGATCGCATCGGTGAGGATGCCGAAGGCGGCAGACTGAGCCAGGCCATCATCGCACTGGGCGACACGCTGCACATGGAGACCATTGCCGAGGGGGTCGAGCAGCCCACCCAGGCCGCGGAACTCGCCCGCCTCGGTTGCCGGTATGCGCAGGGCTACTTGTTCGCGAAACCCATCACAACGCTGGAAGTGGATGCGCAATGGCTGAGCCCCGGCCAGCGCCGCTCGAGCCACCTGGGTCACAGAGTGAAGCCGAAGTAGTGAGCACGTTCTAACGTGCCGCGCTCAGTACACCAGTAGCACGAACGAAGCCAGGGCCAGGATAACGACGAGTTCGTCGGTATTGAATTCACGCAGGGCGCGGTGCGAGCGGAAGCTTTGCGGAAATTTCATGGCGGTGTCCTTGCAGGCGCATGGGAATTCACTTTAGCCGCGCAGCTTGTTGCCGACGAGAGTCACGCCCCCTGCCGGTCGGACTATCCGATGCCCGCCATGCGGCTGCCTCCCCAAATTCTTGTGCGGGGAAATGAACTCTTCTGCGGACGATCGAGTCTGTTTTGATTATGAGCAACGTGGTCACCATCAAACTGTGCCGGGTGTGCGAGAAATCGCATGCCAATCCGCTGCGCGCACCGGTGCACCTGATCAATCTGAACGGCAAGCTCATGTTGGTGGACATCTGGGGTGATGTAGTCTGTCCGAGTTGCCGCATCCGTTGGAAACGCGAGCCCGCCAGCCATTCCTGGTAGCGGATCCCGGAGATTTGCCGCCCTCGCGCGGCGTGCGTCGACAAGCAACCCCGTATCCCTCTTGAAGCCTGATTCGGAAGCGCAGTAGCGCGGCCATGGCATTGCTGCTGATGTGGCCGTGCCCGGGATGCCCGATGTACTCGCTGGGTAGTAAGGAAAACCACGGCGCAAGTTTCCTCATCTAGACCGCTTGGATGGCTGTTTCCGCGGCATCCGCCGATCGCCTCCGCCGTTCAGGGAAGCTGCCGCGAATCGGCGTCTGTGCCACCGTGCGGATTTGTCGCACCCTCCCCGGTAGAGCTGGTCTCGACGCACGCGCCTTTTGCGAAGCACCGGAGACCGGCCCCCCAGGTGCCCAGCGGTACTTCACTAAAAATCCTCCGCGGCTCGCGCCGTCAGGCAGCGCCAGTGCGCTCGCTGTAACAAACAAAAAACCAGGTTAGGTCGGGCGCGTCCGGGCGGACCAAGGAGTTGCCGCATCTGGACTCAGGGTTCCGCCCTAGCGGGCTGCATGGAAACATCGTCGCAATAAGCAGAGCGGCGTGGCCGCAGGTACCGCAGCGTTTGCGCGACGCCCGGGGGGGGGATGAACGACACTGCGATTCTCGCTGCCACCCTCTCAACAGATTTCGGCTTTTTTGATAAATTTCTCGCGTGTTTTCTGGATTGCCTGGAGGCGAAGTGAATATTTTCGAAACCATTGCGGGCCAGATCGACGCCATGGGCTTACCGCTGTTTGCCGTGACGCTCACGGCTGTGCGCCGGGCCAATACGCGAGTGCTGCTGATGATGCATTGGCATGGCTTTCGGCGTGACGCCCCGGCCGGGAGCCCACGACCTGCAGACTTGAGCCCGGTGCCGGGTTCCGCCCTGCAAATCAGCGATCGCTGGGTGGAATTTGCCAGCATAGATGCG
>CBDDRM010000158.1:0-2602 GCA_965233135.1 uncultured bacterium
GAAGAACAAAAGCGGGCCGCCTGACGGGTGCCGCCGGGTCCAGGGAGGCAAAGCGCTCTCGGTCGACACCCGGGCCAGATGGATGCGGCCCGCTTAAAACCGGTGACAGCAGAATTTCAAGCAGCGCTGCGATGTTGTTCAGCCGCGAGGCTGGCAACGCCGTTACCAGATTTTTATCAAAAGCAATGCCCAAGGACTGACCGGGGACGGAAATTCCCCAGCTCAGCGCTTCGAATTCGGGCGGCCATTCCTGCGCGCGCCCCCCTTGTCGATCCCGCAGCCGTCCCTCGATGAGCGGCTGCACCGCGTGCGGACCCAAACGCGAGCTTCCTTTTTTAACTTCATGTTCGGTCTTGTTTTATTGTCGGCACCTGTGCGCGGCGCCTCGATGATCAGCGGGGTATGCTCATTGCATGACAACCCCATGCTCTTTTTACGGCATCCGCGAGAATTGTCAAATCTGACAATTGGGAGGTTCGGACAAGCTTGTACGCGGCGGCGTCACAAGCAAAACCCTTTAACCTGCTCAATCGAAAGCATGTTGCGCTGCATGACATGGGCTGCCGGCCGCCTGCGCCGAAACCCGGTGGTCATAAGCTGATAACAAAAAAATATTACTGCTGGTGGGAGTCCACTCGCGCCCGGACCGGCGCTTGTCAAAACAAAACGGCCGGGAAATCCCGGCCGTTTTTTTGCCACTTTCAGCTCTTCTTCTTCCTGAAGATGCGATCCAGGTGTTCCATGTCGTTCACGACCTTCCAATCGGAAGCCCCGGCACTGCGCGTGCGTTTTTCCCACCACTCCAGGCGATTGATGTAACGGCGCGGATCGACGTTGTCCGTGGAAAGCTTGGTCACGTTCAACGCCACGACGCGGATGCCGTCGAGCTTGATCGGGATATCGCGCACCGTCTTGTAATCGAGCTCTTCCTGCATGTCGGAGAAAATGACGATGGTCTTGCGCCCGGCCTGCGTCTCGTTCAGATACTCCGCGGCCTGGATGAGCCCGCCGGTGATATCCGTGTAGCGGCTGCCCTTGGCCTGCTTCTCCGCCTTGGTAAACGCGCTGAACTGTTCGCTGAACACGCGCTTCTGCGCGTTGGCTGCGAGCGGGTCCTTGCCCAGGCTGACCTTGGCAACGATTTCCTTCTCACTGAAGCTGCGGCTCTTGACCCGCCCGACCGCGAGCGTGTCGCCCGGGTTGATGGTGCCCAGCAGATAGTTGACCACTGCCTGCGCCTTGTTCATTTCCCTGGCGTAGGTGCCGGAGGTGTCGATCAGCACGAACACCGCATGGTTGTGGTTGACCGTAGGGCCGCAAGCGACGACGAACAGAAACGCGCCGAGCAGCCCGAGCGAGGAAGTGACTTTCATAGGGCCTCCTCGGTACCGACCGCGCGCTTGAGCGGCGGCACGGTACGCAGCTTATTGCGCCGGGCCGAACCGTCACGGTAGCTCTCGACCCAACGCTCGACGGCGAGCGGGGCAAAGATCAGCACGTCGTAAAGCATGACGGTGAAGCGACCCACTTCCCTGGCGACGTTGGCGGCGAAGCGCAGCACGAAAGCAAGCCCTTGCAAACCCAGCTGCAGCCCTGCGCCCAGCACCGTACGCCCCGAGTTGATGAAGGTCTCGAGCGGGATCGCAACGAACGCGAGTGCGAACGGCAAGGTAAAGCCCAGGATCATCTGGCCGAAGGTCGGAATGCGGGTGACCCAACCGGCCTCGGCAGTGACCGCGCCGGCGGCCGCGCCCAGCTGCTGCTTGAGCGCTACGTCTGCGGAAATGATGGTGTCGCGCATCACGGCGAGCGCGACTTCCACGCCGGCCAGCACCAGCAGGATCGTCAGCGACGCCCACATCAACCGGCGGCGCATTTTTTCCGTGATGCTGCCCAGCGGGAACAGGTTGGTGAAGCGCAGCGTTTCCATCAGGAACAGACCCATCAGCGTCTCGAACAGCACGATGACCAGCGCTGCAACTTCGGAAGCCTGCAGGTTATCGGTGATGTAGTCGCCGCCGCCGACCATGGCCGACATCGGCAAAGCGATGAGCTTGAAGTTCACGTAGGCGCCGCCGAACGCGATCAGCATGACCATGCCGGCGACGACGAACAGGGTCGATGCCGAGGTGGCCAGCGCGTGCGCCGCGTCGTTGCCGCGGGCCGCGATGCTCTCCAGCTTGACGACGTTGGCGTCGATTTTCGCGGCGCTGACCTGCAGGCCGGTGATATTGCGGTCCACCTGCGACAGCGTCTGATTCACCGAACGCCAGAACGGCATGAAGCCTTTCAGAATCTTGTGGCGGTCTTCGTAGGCGCCGCGGTACTCGGAGACGACTTTCTGGTAGATCTCGCCGATCGAATCGCGGATCTCGATCAGAATGCGCTCGACCACGCCGTCGCCGGAAGCCTTGATCTTGGCCAGCGACTCGATCGCTTTCACCCACTCCGGCGGCGGCAGCGGCACTTCGCCGGTTTTCTTGTAATCCTCCTCGATGCGCGTGATCTCGTCCATGAGCTTGCGCTGGAGCGCGGGATAGCCTTCCAGGTCGCGCTGCACCAGCGTCGTGACGCGCTCGAACTCGCGCTCGATGGTCTGCTT